>JACQFH010000107.1 GCA_016200145.1 Planctomycetia bacterium
CGGCATCTTCAGTTCATCGAACAGAACAAGCCCACCTGGAAAAAGGTTCGGGTTTTCGATTCCGAGGTGTGATATAATTCGGGAAGCACGTCCCAAACCTCGTCGTTCGCGCGGGGAAAGTCGATGTCGACCGTCACCAATCAGTTTTTGCCTCCCCTGTCGTCGGGTGAGATCGAAATCACCGATCCGGACCGGTACGAAGATATTGACCGCAAGCAGGAGCGGATCGCCGCGTTCCTGACGCGTCGGAAATACGATGGGCTGTTGCTGCGGCGGCCCTGCAATTTCGCCTGGTTCACGTCGGGGGCCGAATGCCCGCGCGACGCCGCGCACGAACCCGCCGCCGCACTGTTCATTACCCCCGAGGCCCGCGTCGTGCTGGCCGATAACGTCGATTCGAGCCAGTTGTTCGACCGGCACCTCGCCGGCATGGGATTTCAACTGAAGCAGCGCCCCTGGCACGAAGGCCGGTCCGGACTTCTCGACGACCTGTGCCGCGGGCGTTCCGTGGCCTGCGACGTGCAGCAGGCCGGCGCGACGAACGAAGCTGCCGAGATCGCCGCGCTGCGGCTGCCGCTGACCGCGCTCGAATGCGAGCGTTTGCGAAAGCTTGGGGGGATTGCGGCCCATGCCGTCGAGGCCACTGCGCGCAATATTGAACTGGGGCAGACTGAAGCCGAGATCGCCGGGCAGCTTGCCAATCGCCTCTATCGCCACGAGGTGCAGCCTCTGTCGCTGCGCGCCGTAGCCGACGGGCGTGGCCGCTCGTATCGGCGCTGGAAATTCGGCGATAACACCCTCCGCCGCTGGTGTTTCATCTCGGCAACCGTCAGTCGCTGGGGCCTGTGCGCGGGCGTCACGCGTTCGGTCGTGTTTGGAAGCCCGCCGCCGGAAATGGTTCTGGCGTTTCAGCAGGCGGGAATGCTCTCCGCGACGGGAATGTTCTTCTCGCAGTCCGGCTGGCCGTTGTCGCTGGTTTGGCAAAAGGTGCGGCGGATCTACGAAAAGCAGGGAGTCGGCGACGAGTGGCAACTTGCCGACCAGGCCGACGTCGTCGGCTATCTCGCCAGCGAAGTGCCGATGGTTCCCACATCGGAATTCACACTGCTCCCGCGAATGCCGTTGCACTGGCATCCGAGCGTCGGCCCGGCTCAGGTGGGGGACACAATGCTGGTCGGCGAGGAAGGCTGTGAGATGGTGACCCGACCGACCGACTGGCCGATGCTGTGCGTGACGGTCAAAGGCCGGCCTGTCGAACTTTCCGACCTGCTTGTTCGGGAATCCGGCGCGCCGGCAACGTCGGTGACGCCGCCCGCGCCAGCGCCATCGAATGGATCGGCGATTTCCTGAGATGTATTCTCAATAACCCGGGAATTCTCGCGATCGGACGACCGAATTCAGCCTATCTGTGGCAAGAATCCTTACTCTTATTTTCTTTGATATGCTTGGCTTTTGCCGGATCGAACCATTGCTGTTGAGATACAATCTCAATAATATAGCTCTATCGAATTGCGGCTGGTTCAAAACCGGTATCATTTATGGTCGAGGAACATTCTGACGACGTTCCGCCGGCCGCCGAGTCCGCTGAACAGCGAGATCCCGCTGCGGCACCGCCCACCGTGCGATCCGACGACTTGCTCCGTGGGGGCCGCGAGATCCTGATCGAGCATGCCCGCGAGGTCTACCGCTTGCGGATTACCCGCAACGGCAAGCTGATTCTCACGAAGTAGCGACGGCGAGCCCCGGACGTGAGTCCGGCGGGTGCATCGCACAGCTCAGACTACGGAGCCGGCAACTCCAGATACCCATGTTCGGGGACCGGTGACGGGAATTCCGGGAGACGCGACGTCTCGTCGGTCTTCGACGTGTTGCGGACCTGCGGTCGCTGCTTGCGAGATCCCTTGCGGTCGGCACCTTCTTCAAACGGGTCAGGCTGATCATTGATCGAATTCACCTGTTCGTCAGCCGCAGGACCATTCGAACGGCTGCCACCGGCTGGCGGTGCGATCACCGACAGAAGCGCTTCACGATTCACCGTCCACGCGGCGGCGTCGCTGGCTTCGCGAGGCAACAGCAGTGTCACGCTCGGGCACGACAGCCGGGTTTGTGCATAGTTCTCGACCGAGCCGCTGGTGCGTGCTCCGCGTCCCTGCATGACCTGGCAGGAAATCAGGCTGGCCATCTGTTCGGCCTGGGCCTGCGCGGCGCCGTCGAAGTTGACGAACCCGCCGGCGCGGCTGTCTTTGATGTGGACCAGCAAACCTGGTCTGAATTCCGAAAGCAGCCGCATGACGGCCTTCGTTTCGACCTCGCTGCCGGCGCGGGCACCCGACCGTTTGTTGTCGAGCGCCGTCCAGTTCGCCGACGGGAAGTTGTGGTTGAGATCCACCCCGCGCGTGTTATACGGCGATCTTGCGAGTGACCCATCGGGATTCGGCGTCTTGATCAGCAGCACGGTGGCTTTTCGCGCCAGATCAGGATTCTCGCGCAATGAGCGGGCGAGCTCTTCGACGAGCGCCTGGCTCTGGAGTTCGTCTCCATGCAGGCTCGCCATGATGGCAATGTGTCTCGCGCCAGTCCCGATGACGGTCGATTCGATCGGCCGGCGCTCGATGCTGCGGTAGTAGCGGCTCCAAGTGGGGTTGTCGACGATCAGAGGTTTCTCGAAAGCCGAAACCGTGCTGGCAGCCGCGTCGGCCGGCTTAGCGCCATCTTTGGCCCTGGGGGCCGGAGCGTGCAGCGCGGTTCGCGGCGCATTTCCCGCACCCGAACTCTTCTTTGCGGAAGGCAGCAGGGGGCCGAGCGTCGGCCTCGATCCGCCCGAAGGACCATACGAAGACGAGGAATTTGAGCCGCCGGGAAGGACTGGGGAAGGCAGCCCCAGTCCGGACGGTGAGTCGGTTGCGGACGAGCCGCCCGAAGACGTTGCCGGGCGAAAAGCCCGCTGACCCGCACACCCGCAGAGCACGACCGCACTGCAGACCACCGACACGAATGCGACTCTCATGGCCGCTCCTCTCGAATCACTCTTTCAACGATCGCTCCACGTGTATTCGTCCCTGCCGTCGCCGTGGTTGTCTCCGCCGAACCCCTCGTCGAGGCCCAGCCGATACCGCAGCTCCTGGAACGAGCGGGCCATCTCGTCACTCGACGAGTGCACGTGTTCCGCTTCGGTGATGAACCGCATGTCGTCGCAACGGGGAATCGCCCATTGTTCGAGAACCCGCTCGAAACCCGACAGGTCCTGCCCGTAGACGATCAGCAGCTTGTGTTCGTCGAACTGCACTTCCAGAGGAATACCGGGATTGAGCACCGCGACGCCCATGCAGCCGTCGTCCAGAATCTGCTCTTCGAAGTCACACAGCGTGCTCTTCAAGACGGGCATGTCGATGTGTTCGCGGTACAAGTCGTCGTGACCGCGGCTGTCGCGGTCGTGGCTTGTTTCCAGAACGACGTCCACTTCGTCACCCAGCGGGTCGAGCAGGTCGAGAAACAGGTCGAACAACTGCTCACGCGAGGCTGAGATCATCAGCACCGGGATGTCGACGCCGGTTTCCTTGTCGCGGTACACGTCGGGGCGGTAGCCCACCGTCGGCACGACCTGCAGGTCGAACGACGGGCGGACCGCTTCGGTCAGCAGAAAGTCGCCGTACCGCGCGGTCTGCATGTGCGCTTCGAGCTGGTCTTCCGAGAGATTCTCGAAGCTGCTCGCCGTGGTGTGCGGGTGTCCGTCTCGAAAGACGTTCTTAAAGAACCGTTTCAGAAAACCCATGGTGTTGGTTTCCGGGTCGGATTCGGGCAAAGTCAAAGTCGAGGCAAATCTAGCACGCAAAACCGGACCGGGCGGGCGGGCAAGGGCCCGACGAGCCGGAATTCGGGCGATCGGCTCGAATTCCGCCGCGTCGTGGCGACTGGCGAAGAACTGGCGCTTGGGGAAACGCGTGGGCCTGGCGAAACAGTGCGGGAATTGCGGCGTGCAGCCAGTGCATTCGGCGCAACTGGTTTTCTGTGCAGCTTCGTTGCAGGCGGACGCTGTTCGCCTGAGAGCCGGGGGCATCCGTTCTGCGGGAGTGGCCTCCGACGTGCCCCGGCCGCTTAGCGGCGGCCAGGGCACTGCAAAGCACGCGTGACCTCGATTCACACCGGCATTGCTCCGCCCCGCCGAGTGCGAATCTCCGGCTGGCACTTGAGTAATCGCGCCTGCGATGGCAAAATCTACCGCTAAGACATTTCCGGTGAATTGGGCCGGGCGTTTTTTCACAACCCCAGGAGAGTTATGGCGAAAGAAGAAGGCATTCCGATGGACGGCATCGTCATGAAGGCGCTCGCCAACACGCAGTTCATCGTGCAGCTCGACGGCGGCCACGAAGTGATGGCGCACGTCGCCGGCCGCATGCGCAAGAACTTCATCCGCATTGTTCCTGGAGACAAGGTGACCGTCGAAATCTCTCCGTACGATCCCAAGCGAGGGCGAATTACGTTCCGCGAACGGTAACCATGAGCGATCCGGTCGGGCCAGCACCGCTGCCTTTCGTACAACTCTTCACTGACGGCGCCTGTTCGGGAAATCCCGGACCGGGAGGCTGGGCGTACATCCTCAAGCATCCCGCCAGCGGCAAGGTCGTCGAAGCCAGCGGCGGAGAATCGGGTTCGACAAACAACCGCATGGAGTTGCAGGCCGTCATTTCCGGCCTCGAGGCCCTCAAACGCACCAGCGAAGTCGAGATCGTCACCGACAGCGAGTATGTCGCGCGCGGCTGCCAGGAATGGCTTCCCGGCTGGAAACGCAACGGCTGGAAGCGCCGCGAAGGGAAACGACTCAAGCCTCTCAAAAACGAAGAACACTGGCGCAAGCTCGACGAGCTGCTGGCGAAGCATCGCGTGCGCTTCACCGTCGTCCGCGGCCACTCAGGCCATCCCGAAAACGAACGCTGCGACGAGTTGGCCGTCGCCGCGGCGGAATTGTTTTCGTAGGTCCCGCGTGCCGGGAGGGATCTCGTTCCCACGCGGAGCGTGGGAACGAGGCGCTTATTTCAGCATCGCCAGCGGGTGCTCGCGATTTTCGAGGGGGATCGCCACGGGCTTTCCCTGCCGCTGCGATTCGAAGACACCCATGATCATCTCGATAATCGTGCGGCCCGAGTAGGCGCTGCACAGCGGCTGTCGGTTCTGTTCGATGGCGGCGATCAGGTCGTTGATGGCGGCCACATTGCCGGCCGAAAGTCCTGCCGACTTGATCGGCTCCGGATTGCCGGGCCCGGCCGACGAAACCTTCTGCCATTTCGCTCCGCTGCGCCCTGGCGACCAGCTCGGGTCTGGAAGATAGTTGACTGCCGGCAGGTAGCCCGTGAGGTACTCGACGATTCCTTTCGATCCGAAAATCTGCAACCCGAATCGCGACGGGCTCCCCCCCAGTCCGCGATGCGAGCTGAAGTGGCCGGTCACGCCGTTCGGGAATCGATAGCTCGCCTCGACGGCGTCTCCCGCCAGCGGCCCGAGTCCTTCGTTGCCGGCGATGACGTCGCTTTTTGTGATCGGCCGCCCCTTGTTCGTGATCGTGGCGAAACATGAAGTGGGATCGCCGGCAAAGACGTGCATGAGGTTCATCACGTGGCTGCCCAGCACCCACAGGTCTTCCGCGCCGCCGCGCTGATCTTCTTTGCCGCGGGCGCGCAGTTCCAGCAGGGTGCCGAGTTGCCCATCGTCAATCATTTTCTTGACGACGGGAATGATCGGGCAGTACCGCGTCTGATGGGCGATCGCCAGTTTCGCGTGTGTCATCTCACTCTTGCGGATAATTTCGTCGGCCTCGGCGAGCGTGCGGCAGAAGGGTTTCTCCATGAACACGTGGATCCCCCGCTCGACGCACGCCATGATCATTTCGTGATGCCGGTCGACCCACCTCTGGCAGATCGAGACGATCGCCGGCCGCTCTTTCTCGATCATCTGTCGATAATCGGCATACGCGGCCTTTGCGCCGCACTTCTCGACGGCGGCAGATCGTCCTTTTTCATTGTCGTCGGCCAGCGCCACGACCTCGACGTTGTGAACTTCTTTCCAGGCGACGTCGAGCCCGTGTCCATAATCGCCGCGGCCCGTGCTGCCGATGATCGCGACTCGATACGTCTGGGGCATGATTTTTTCCTGCGAAAAAACGGGAATATTTCGTATGGTAATTGGATCAACATAAAGTCCCACCTCGCGGGCAGGACCAATCCTTCGATGGACGATCCGAACGGCCTCACGCCGTTCGTCCTTATTCCTGCCGCGACTTATTCTTCCCCGCCTGCCACGTCTGCTCGACCACCTGAGACACGCATTCGCATTGCCGATGGACAGGCAATATGTAAAGATATTTTGATCTATGATGCCGCCATTCATCAATCCACACAGCCGGATTTGTCCTGGACCGATTCGTCGCCGGGAATTCCTGCGGATTGGCATGGCCGGTCTCGGGAGCCTGTCGCTTCCCGGTTTGATGCGGCTGCGCTCTGCGGCGGCCGAGCAGCCGAAGAACGAACGCACGGCTGTCATCATCGTGTGGCTCATCGGCGGCATGAGCCACCTCGAATCGTACGACCCGAAGCCCCTTTCCGGCAGCGAGTACAAAGGACCGTACGATCCAATCGCGACGCAGGTGCCCGGCCTTAACATCAGCGAGCTTCTGCCCGAGCACGCGCGCATTGCGAAGAAATTCACGCTGCTGCGTTCGATGGTGCACACCGGCTTCTGTCACCAGCAGGGGGCGCAGCAGTTGCTCACGGGGCACCCCGTCCGCGAGCTCAAGCAGAAACCCGACGATCCCGACCTGTTCTCGATCACCCATTACCTGCGAAACAACCCGGACCGCGCCCTTCCCAATTATGTCGGCGTGAGTCCGATCCCGTACATCGGATCGGCGTATCTCGGGCCGGCATTCGAGCCGCTGACCGTCTCGGGCGATCTCAACGATCCGAAATTCGAAGTACCCAATCTCGGCATCTCGGATCAGCAGGTGGTTGGCCGATTGGGCGAACGGATCGGCCTGCGGAAGGGCTTCGATCGCCTCCGCCGCGACCTCGACCGCGTCGGCAACATGCACGCCCTGGATTCGTTCGAGTCGCAGGCGTGGAACGTCCTTACCAGCCCCGAAACCCGGCGTGCGTTCGACATCCACCAGGAAGACCCGCGCACGCGCGACCGCTACGGCCGCAACGCCTGGGGGCAGCAGTGCCTGATGGCGCGCCGGCTCGTCGAATCGGGGGTCGACCTCGTGACGACCACGTTCAGCGGTTCGCTTTGCGGCCGCGTCGGAAACTGGGACGATCATGCCGTCAACCACAACGTGTTCGAAGGAATGAAATTCCGCACGCCGATTTTTGACCAGGCCGTTACGGCTCTGATTGAAGACGTTCACGACCGGGGGCTCGACAAGCGCGTGCTGGTGATCGTGACGGGCGAATTCGGCCGCACGCCGAAGATTTCGTACGCCGCCAGCACCGGCGGCGGCTCAGCCAGCGCGCCGACGGGTACGATACAGCCCGGACGCGACCACTGGCCCAGTGCTACGTCGATCTTGTTCAGCGGCGGCGGAATTGAAGAAGGGGCCGTGATCGGCGCCACCGACGGGCGCGGCGAACAGGCCACGGAGCGGCGCGTCGGCGTCCAGGATTTTCTGGCGACGGTGTACCGGCACCTGGGAGTGGATGCTGAACGAGTCGCCTTCAACAATTTCTCGGGGCGCCCGATTCCGATTCTGGCCGATGGGAAGCCGATTCACGAGTTGCTGTCGCGTGCGTGAATGAAATTGTTGATGCGAAATGCATACAGCGTTTTCTAACCAAGCCGACGCCTGTGGCGTCGGGCCCGGCCCCACAGCGGCCGGCTGGGAATTACTGCGACGGCCTCAGCCGGCGCAATTTTGTGCAGATCGGGCTGGCCGGGATGGGCTCGCTCGGCCTCCCGCAAATCCTCAAGGCCAAAGAGGATTCGGCAGCACTTGGAACTCCCCGAAAAGACACGTCGCTCATCCTCATCTGGCTCGACGGAGGCCCCAGCCACCTCGACCTGTATGACATGAAGCCGCAAGCTCCGGCCGAGTATCGCGGCATCTGGAACCCGATCCACACCAACGTCTCGGGCTACGACATCACCGAGCTGTTTCCGTTGCAGGCGCAGATCGCCGATCGGTTTTCAATCGTCCGCTCGCTGCATCATGACAACGGCGACCACTTCACCGGCGGGCATTACATGCTGACCGGCCGCGGCGGCGCCAGTGGCGCCGATACGGCGGGCAAGTACCCGTTCGTGGGTTCGATCGCCACGTCGGTCCTCGGGTCGCGCAAGCCGGGCATGCCGGCTCACGTTGCCGTTCCCTACGCATCGAGCATCGGCCTGCGTCCCGGCTACTTCGGCGCCAACTACGTGGGCATCCAGCACAATCCGTTCGAGACCGACGGCGACCCGAACGCCGCCAATTTCCAGGTTAACAATATTCAGATTCCGACCGACTTGTCGATCGACCGGTTGCAGGACCGGCAGGGACTGTCGAAGACGTTTGACCGGTTGCGGCGCGATCTCGATTCACGCGGCACCGTCGCCGCGGTCGACCGCTTCGACCAGCAGGCCTACGAGCTTGTCACCGGCGCGGCCGCACGCAAGGCGTTCGACATCAATTCCGAAGACCCGCGGTTGCGCGACAAATACGGCCGCAATAACTGGGGCCAGAGCACGCTGCTGGCCCGCCGCCTCGTAGAAGCCGGCTCGACCGTCGTCACCGTGCATTACGGCGGATGGGACCATCACTGGGACTTGAAATCCGGCATGGAGCGCTACCTGCCGATGGTCGACCAGGCCGTCGCTGCACTGTTCGACGACCTGACGACGCGCGGCCTGTACGAAAACGTGCTGGTGATGCTGTGCGGCGAATTCAGCCGCACGCCGCGAATGAACAACGGCGGCAATGGCGGTGCGCCCCTCAGCATGGGCACGCCCGGCCGTGACCACTGGGGGAACGCCATGTTCTGCCTGCTGGGTGGCGGCGGCGTGAAGGGGGGCCGCATCGTAGGCTCGACCAACGCGCGCGGCGAAGTACCGCGCGAACACCCGCTGAAGCCGGCCGACATTCACCACACGCTGTTCCACGTGCTGGGGGTCGACGCGTCGCTCAACTTCATCAACCACGCCGGCCGCCCGATCGCTGCGCTGGAACCGGGCAAAGTCATCCAGGAACTGCTGTAGACTACCCCACCGACTCGAACGGGCCGACAACCGTGCAGTCGGCAAGTTTGGCGCGGGGGCCGATCGAGGCGTGGGGGCCGAGGTGGCAGCGGGCGCCGATAATGGCAGGACCAGAGATCGTGGTGAAAGGCTCGATAATCGTGTCGGCGCCGATCTTGGCGCGCAGATCGATGCACACCTGAGCGGGATCGACAATCGTCACTCCCTCGGCCATTAATCGGTCGAGGAACCGTTGCTGCAGGGCTCGGTGCACTTTGGCCAGTTCGATCCGTGTGTTGACACCCAATGCTTCGACGATGTCGAGCTTCTGGCTGGCGACGACGGTCAATCCCTTGCCTTTGAGGATCGCGGCGCAATCGGTCAGGTAGTATTCCTTCTGCCGGTTGTTGGGCTGGATTTCGTCGAGCGCAGCAAACAGCGAGCGGCAGTCGAAAACGTAGCAGCCGACGTTGATCTCGCGAATCGCCAACTCCGCCGGCGTGGCGTCTTTCTGTTCGACGATTTTGACGAACTCCCCCGCCCCGTCGCGCACGATCCGGCCCAGGCCCTGGTTGTGCTCGGTCTCGGCGGTGCCGATGACGAGCACGGCCCGGCGCGATTCGAACTCGCCCAGCAGCGCCGTAAACGACTCATGTCGCATCAGCGGCGCGTCGCCCGTGAGCACGAGGACCGGGCCGTCGTGGCCGGCAAGGTTATCGCGGCACATCATGACGGCGTGCCCGGTCCCCTTCTGCTCGGCCTGCAATGCGAATTCGACGTCGCGATGCCCGGAAAGAGCCTGCTTCACTTTTTCAGCCTCGTGGCCGACGATCACGACGTGCCGCGTGGCGCCGGCGGCGCGGGCCGCGTCGAGGACGTACTCGATCATTGGGCGGCCGCAGACCTGATGCAGCACCTTGGGAAGCGCCGACTTCATGCGGGTGCTTTTACCCGCGGCGAGGATGACGGAT
>JACQFH010000108.1 GCA_016200145.1 Planctomycetia bacterium
GGCCACCCCCCCGGGCGAAGGGGGGTGGGAGGTCCCATCCGGCCCGGCAGTCCGCTGCCTGCTGAATTCGCGAACGCCCCCTGGGGCGAGCCCGCGGCAAACGGCCTGCGTGCGGCGTACCTGGTGGAACCGGCCGCCAGGCAGTATCCCCTGGGGACGAATCTCAAGGCCCGCATCCTGTTCCACAACTCGGGGAAGAAGACGGTTTTGTTCCGCACGCCGGACTGGCATCAATTTCCCAATCACCAGGCACGCGACGCGAACGGCGCGCGCATCAACGTGGGGGCGTCCAATTGGTTGCGACTCACCTCGCTCGTGACCATTCGCCTGGCTCCCGGTGAATTTGCCGAGGTGGAGACCACGTCAATCGTCATCGGCCCGCGCGAACAGGCCGATGGCAATTGGACGGGCTTGCGCCTCGGCTCGTGGATCCTGGCGAAGGCGGGGGACGAGGTGACTTTTCAGCCTTCTGCAATGACGGCCAGCGAAGACCCCTACACTGCGCCGGAGGACCGAAGAAAGCCGGTGCGGATGTGGTTTGAGATCGTGAATGAACGCATCGACCGCGAGGGGCCGCTGCCGGCCTCCGCCGCCGACCGCGAAAAGCTGATCCGCCGCGTGACGGTCGACCTCCTCGGCGTGCCCCCCACGCGGCAGGAAATCGACGCGTTCGTCGCCGACGATTCACCACACGCGTTGTCTGGACTCGTGAACAGTTTCCTGTCACGCGTCGCACCATTTTCGGGGGTCCTGCCGGTGCGGGAGATCAAATTCCGCGTCACCGCCGCCGACCCGGACGCCGCGACAAAACCACGCGTGGCGACCGGGCTCGGGCAGTACGACACCGGCGACACAGTGTGGCTCGATATCGTGCGGAAGGCCGACGGCAGCCGCCGCATCGAGGCCCGGATCATGCACAAGCGCGACCCGAAAACCGACCCTGCGGGCAAGCCATACCATATAAGTGCTACGTTCGAGTTGCCCGAGGGCCACTTCACGTGGGCCATCGCCTGGGAACCTGGTACTACGATTCTGTGGGTCACGCAAAAGGGGCTCGTCCGCAAATTCGACTTCGCGAATTCCGAGCAGGTGCAGGAAACCCGGTTCGAGGCCGACGAGATCGTCAACGTCCCGGAACCGATCCGCGACGCAGTTAAAGCTGCACTCGCCGTCCCCGGCGCTCCCGTGCAGCAGCCGGAACCGCTGAAGTAGGTCAGGCTTTCCAGCCTGACTGCGCTGCGCCCTCGCCCAAGTTTACGGAATGCAGGCCAGTGCTCTCGACATTCGCCGCCAAGCCCGCATTGGTGCCGGGGCCTGGCTGGCGTGCGTGAAGGCGTCCGGGTTTAATGTGTGCTCATGGGGGTGGCGAATTGCCCAGATGCGGCGCGCGATGGGGGCGGGCCGCGGGCGGTAGGGGCCGGACGAGGAGGTACACATCATGCCTGTGATTTCCGGAAAAGGGATTGGCCGCAGGAAGCCGCTGTTCGAGGACTTTTCGATTCCTGCGCCGCCGTCGGCATCTGGCGACGGGGGGCTCACGCTGCGGGATCTCGTGGAATTCGTCGTCCGCGAGGAAGTCAAGGCATTCCAGCAGCGGCAGGTCGATCGCCGGTTCATCCGGGCGCTGACGGCGCGCGAGATCGACGCGGCGGCCGAAAAGGGGAAGGTCGATTCGGGGGGCAGCGACGTCGAGCCGCAGGCCGTCGATGCCGAGGCGGCGGTCGGAACCGCGCTGCAGGCCTTCGAAGACGGCCTGTATCTGATCGCCATCGACGACCGCCAGGAGCCGAACCTCGACGCCCAGGTGTTCATTCGACCCGACAGTCGCATCACCTTCATCCGCCTGACGCTGCTCGCCGGAGGCTGAACGCGTGCTGAAGCCCGAAATCGCCGCGAAGCAACTCGAAGAAAAACAGTTCAAAGAGCCCGACAGGCGGTTTCTGCCCGAGGCCGCCGACTTGCCGGCGCACCTGAAGGCGCTGGCCTTCGTTCTGCTCGACCGCAATCCGGACGGCAGCGAACGGAAGTCGGGCGACTGGCAGGCGCTGCAGAAGTGGAGGCTCGAAGCGGCCGCGGCGATCGACGATCTGTCCGCGACCGATCGGCTGACGCTGTTGCGGATGTTCTTTCCGAATGTGGCGGAGCACGTCGAAGCCGGCTGGCAGTTGCTGAAGCGCGCACCGTACCAGACCGGGTCGTCGCGCAAGTCGTTCCGCTCCCCGGCGCTCGCAAAATCGTCGCACGCCCAACGGCTGAGCTGGCTCGACGATCTCGTCGAGCTGGCCAAGCGCTATCCCGCCGACCTGCTGACGGCCCCTGCGCTGGCCGCGTGGGCCCCGTACCTGCAGGCCCGGTA
>JACQFH010000109.1 GCA_016200145.1 Planctomycetia bacterium
AGTCGTCGGCGCCGAGTTCCAGACGACCAGGATGATCTCGCTGCCGCGTTCGAAGACCGCGTTCGGGCTGCGGTTGGGCAGCTCAAACTGGCCCAGGTACTTGGCGCCGCGCAGCGCCATGGCCACCGTTCTCCAGGGCAGAAACATCTCGGTCGGCGAACCGTCGGCGTTGAGCAGTCCCCGGTCGGGGTCGAAGGGATTGGCCGCGAAGATGGCCGTCGCGCCCCCCAGTTTCGCGGCCAGCATCTGCCGGGCCAGATCGGCAGCGCGGTGGGGCGCCGAGATTTCAGTACCTTTCTCGGTCCGGGGGAGCGGCGAGACCAGCACCCACCGCGCCACGCCCGAAGACCGGGTGCGATCCAGGTATTCGCGGAGCTTCACGTCGTCGATCGGCGGATTGCCTCCCAGCGAGAAGAAACTGTTCGCCGTCGATTCGCGACTGGGAAACGGGTGCTCCCATTTCCAGTGCACTCCGATCTGCGCGTCGTGCCCGATGCGGTCGAATTCGTTCTTGACTGCCGCCAGGGTTTGCGGCAGCACGGCCAGCCCGACAAAGCTGTCGTCGGTTTCGGCGCCGAGCTGCCAGTGGCGAATGCGGAACGAATGCCGCGCAATGATCGGTTCCAGCGAGGGGTACCAGTCGTCGCGCGGCATGGTGAAGATCTTGCTGATGCCTCCCCAGTTTTTGGCGTATTTGTCGACCAATTGCGCGGGGGGATCGCTCAAGAGTCCGACCAGCGCGATCCGGTTTTCGTCCAATTGGTCGAGGAACAGCGTCATTTTCGACGTCGACAGGTCCGACTTGTTCTCGGCGTAACCGGCCGACCACAGCGGCAGCTTGAGCCAGTTCACCCCCCCGCGTGTGGCGATTTCCGCCAGGTCCGTTAGCTCGAGCTGTCCCGGGCCGTTGGCGAACGACCAGCCGAATTCTCCCGTCGCGCCGCCGGGGACCGACTCCATCACGACGAAGCTCGTTTGCTTCGCGAGAATCGTGACGCCGTCGCGGATCAGGTCGGCATGCACGCGATAAAAGCCCTTCTGGCACGGATCGAGGTTCCACTTGATTTCACCCGGCGGCTCGGCTTCGGCGCTAGTGGCCGCGCTCGCACTCAGCGGAAAATCGTCCTTTTCCAGCAGCTCGCCAGTGTTGTTCACCAGCCGCAGGTGCAGCCGGTGGTCTCCTTTATTCGAGAGACCCCGCGCATGGGCGACGATCTTGACCGGTTCGTTCGGCTGCAGAAAGTGCAGGCCGGAGCCTTGCGACAGGTCGAGCAGCGGCACGCTTCCCAGCCAGAGATCGTCGAACCACACCTGGCCGCGCACGTCGGTTCGTTCTCCCTGGGCGATATGGCATCCGACGACCAGGAATCGCACGTCGGCCCCCGGACGGAACGGGCCGATTTCCACAGTGGCCCAGTTCTCGTGGCGGCCCGTGACGGCCAGGCTGAGCCGCCGCTCGACCCGCCGGCGCGTAGCGTCGAGCAGCGAGACCGAAATCATTGCGGCATCGTTGTTCAGGCCGATGCTGCGGATCTTACCGCGCAGCACATACGAGTGTTCGCCGTCGACCTCGCGCAAGGGGGAATAAGAAGCGAACTGGGCGCCGTTCAGCTCGACCATCAGGCTGTTCTCGCCGTGGCTGGCTGTGGTTCGGTCAATCAGAGCCCGGACATACGGCGGAAACCCGGGACCTCGGCGCCTGGTCCAGTTGTCGGGCTGGAGGTCGTAATTCTTATCTTCGGATTCAGTTTCAAAGCTGAACCGCCAGACTTCGCTGGCGTTGTCGAACGTCTTGTCGGCCTGTGGCGTCGCCGCCAGGCAGATTGCCATGAGGTGGATTGCCGCCAGAGTGCCGACTATCATAAGCCCTGCTTTCGACTCACGGGAACATCTTGTGATTCATCGACTTGTGTTGCTTTACGCCTCGACGAACGGACCGGTCGTAACGGTTATTCCGAAAAATCATCGGGTTTGTGCGTTGATTGGCCGTCGCGAAACCGCAAGCGTTCGGCGACTCCAATTGAACGGCCAACCTGTTCGGAATCGATAATTGGGATCTTCGATCCTCCATCCTCCCTTTTTCACTCTTCTCTCCTCACTCTTCGCTCCTCATGCCCTCCCTCGCCGTCCCTACACGCTGCTTCGAACTGCCGCTCAAAGAATCTTTGCGTGCGGCGGCGGCTTGCGGAGCCAGGGGAGTGCAATTCGACGCGCGGTCTGAGATCAAGCCCGGTGAGCTGACGGAAACCGGACGGCGGCAGCTTCTGCACTCGCTGTCGGAGCGCGGGCTGACCGTCGCGTCGCTGACCTTTCCGACCCGGCATTCCTTTTATGAAGAAGAGGGGCTCGATGCGCGGGTCGCCGCGGCCAAACGGGCGCTGGACCTGGCCTGGCAGCTCAGCGCCCGCGTCGTCACGGCCCGGGTTGGCAAAATTCCCGCCGATCAGGAATCGCGCAATTATCGCATCCTGTTCGACGTTCTGGGTGACCTGGCTCGCCATTCCAATCAGGTCGGCGCCACGCTCGCGATTACTCCCACGCACGATTCGCCCGCGGCGCTGGGCGAGCTGCTCGGCTCGATCAAGTCCGGCCCTCTGGCAATCGACTTCGACCCGGCCGTGTTCGTCATGTCGGGTCACAATCCGGCCGACGCTTGCCGCAGGCTGCACGCGGCGATTCTGCATTTCACCGCGCGCGATGCGATTCGCGACATCGATGCAGGAGGGCTCGAAGTGGCCATCGGCCGCGGCGAGGTGGAGTGGGTCGAAGTCCTGCCGCTCCTTGACGAAATCGGCTACTCCGGCTGGGTCACCGTCGACCGCACTCAGGGGGACGATCGCGCGGGCGACGTCGCACGCGGCGTGCAATACCTGAAGAACGTGCTGCTGACGTAAGCGCGGAATTCCCAACGGACCGTCTCCATGTCGCAGCCGCCGATTCTCACCGTCTCGCAACTGACGCGGCAGATCAAGGACGCCGTCGAGGGCAGTTTCCCCCTCGCCTGGGTGGTCGGAGAAATCACGAACTGCACGCGCGCCGGGTCGGGTCACGTCTACCTGACCCTGAAAGACGACGCGGCCCAGATTCGCGCCGTCGTCTGGCGGAACACGGCCGCCCGCCTGCGGTTCGACTTACACGACGGCCTGGAAGTCGTCGCCGCCGGGCCGGTGGAGGTCTACGAGGCGCGCGGCACGTACCAGCTCATCATCGAGCAGCTCATGCCGCAGGGGATGGGTGCGCTGGAGCTTGCCTTCCGCCAGTTGTGCGAAAGGCTGAAGGCAGAAGGTCTGTTCGCCCCAGAGCGCAAGCGGCCAATACCACGATTCCCGCGGCGGATCGCGCTAATCACCAGTCCCACGGGTGCCGCTGTCCGCGACATGTTGCAGGTCATCACTCGCCGCTGGAGTGCGGCCGAGCTGGTGATCGTGCCCGTTGCCGTGCAGGGGGAAGGGGCGGCGGCACAGATCGCCGCGGCGCTGCGCGCGGTCCACCGGCTGCCGCGCGTCGACGTCGTCATCACGGGACGGGGTGGCGGCAGCCTCGAAGACCTGTGGGCCTTCAACGAAGAGCTCGTAGCCCGTGCCATCTTCGACTGCAAAGTTCCGGTCGTGAGTGCCGTCGGGCACGAGATCGACGTCACCGTGGCCGATCTCGTTGCCGATGTGCGGGCCCTGACCCCCAGCGAAGCCGCCGAGCTGGTCGTGCCGCACCACGACGCCATCCGCACCGAGTTGTCGCGCATCCGGCAGCACCTGGCGCAGGCGCTGGTGTCGCGCGCGGCGGCCGCCCGCGCCCGCCTGGAAGCTCTGGCGACGCATCGCGTACTGACAAAACCAACGGAACGGCTGCACGATCTGTCGCGACAGATCGACGAAATCGAAATCCGCGCCAACCGGGCCATCCGGCAGCGCCTGAAACAAATTCGCGAGCAACTTGCCGCAAACGGCGGCCGGCTCGACGCGCTCAGCCCGCTGAAAGTCCTGGAGCGCGGCTATTCCGTCACCCGCCTTGCCGCATCCGCCGAAGTCGTGCGCAGTACCGGCCAGGCAAAGCCCGGCGACCTCCTCGAAACCCTCCTTCAATCCGGCCGCCTCACCAGCCGGGTTGAGATACCGCCGAAGCACGCCTGACGAAGTTGGTTATGCCGATGTGAAGCAGATCGCTGACCTGCTCGTCCATACCTTACCTTCTGTCGCCGGGCAGGCGGGCAGGGTATGCTGAATGGTGCGCCCTGCTGGCGCTGGAGCGAATTCCTGATGCGCTGGTCCATTCGTAATCAGATCCTGTTGCCCTTCGTGGCGGTCGTGCTGCTGGCGGTTGTGGCCATGACCGTCGTCGCGGCCGTGGCGGCGGCGCGGCAGCGCGACGCGCAGACCCTGGCACAACTCCAGAACGTGCTGGCGACGCTCGAGCACACCAGCGTTCCATTCAATCGCAGCGTTCTTGAAAAGCTGCACGGGTTCTCCGGTGCGCATTTTGTCGCTTGTGATTCCGCGGGAACGGTGCAGGCTGCGACTCTGCCGGTCGGGGCGACCCTTCCCGCCGCGTTTGCAGAGGCTTCCGCGGCGGTCAAGCTCGAATCCCTTTCGAGCCAACCGACGCTTGTGGTCGGCGACACCCGCTATTTCCTGGCTCGCAAGGAGCCGCGAGGCGACGCGGCGGTCCGCACGCTGTTCGTTCTCTACCCGGTCGAGTCCTGGAGCCGCGCGCGGTGGAATGCGGCCTTTCCTCCGCTGGCAGTCGGCGGCGGAGCGGTGCTGCTCACAGCCATCGTTTCGGGCTGGCTCGCGCAGAGCTTTGGCGGACGCATCCGCCGCTTGCAGCGCCAATTTGCGGCGATTGCCGCGGGCGACTTCTCTGAAATCTCCGCCGGCAAACGCCGCGACGAGATTCAGGAACTGGTGGCCTCCGTGAACGGCATGTCGGCCCGGCTGCGCGACATGCAGAGCACGATTCGGCATTCCGAGCGCGAGCGGCTGCTGGCCCAGCTCGCCGGGGGGCTGGCCCATCAATTGCGAAACGCCGTGGCGGGGGCCCGCATGGCGCTGCAACTGCATCAGCGTCGCTGCGCCGCGGCGCCGCATGACCAGAGCCTGGCGGTCGCGCTGCGGCAATTGTCGCTCACCGAAACCCAGATCAAGGGGCTGCTCTCGCTGGGCCGCGGCGAACGGGGACTGTTCCGCACGTGTGACGTCAACAGCCTTGTTGACGACGTGGCGGTGCTCGTGCAACCCGCGTCGGAACATGCACTCGTCGTGCTCGAAGTCGCGTGCGGTCCGCATCCGGCAATCGTAAAAGCCGAACTCGAATCCCTGCGCGCCGCCGTCCTGAATCTGGCCACGAATGCAATCGAGGCGGCTGGTTCCGGTGGCAACGTCCTGATGGCGGTCGCGCAGGCCGGCGGAATCGTCGCCATCGAAATCAGCGACACGGGGCGCGGTCCCGCCCAGACGGTCGCCGAATCGCTGTTCGATCCGTTCGTCACCACCAAGCCCGAAGGGATCGGCCTGGGGCTGGCCCTGGCGCGGCAGGTGGCGATCGAGCACAGCGGCGCCCTATCATGGAAGCGTGACGCCGAGCGCACCATTTTTCGATTAGAACTACCCTCCGCGCCGCCCACCGAATCAAGATCCGAAATCCGAAATCCCAATTCCGAAATCGGGATTGGAGAAACCGGCGCCACCATTGCATTGCAGCGCTGAGGACACCATCACTTATGTCTGCCATCTTGATTGTTGACGACGAACCGGCGATCTGCTGGGCGTTTCGGGAAGCGCTCAGCGACGACGGGCACGCTGTGCGGGTCGTGCCGTCGGCCGAAGAGGCGTTGCGCCTGGCCGGCCAGGGCTGGCGGCCCGACGTGGTCGTGATGGACGTGCGCCTTCCGGGAATCGACGGCATCTCGGCCATGCGCGAGCTGCGAGGAAAAATCGGCGCTGCGCCGGTCGTCGTGATGACGGCGTTTGGCAGCCTCGACACGGCGGTGCGCGCCATCGAAGAGGGGGCCTTCGATTATCTGGTCAAACCCTTCGACCTCGACAAGGCGGTTGAAGTTCTGCGCCGGGCCCTGTCGTCTCAGCAGACCGCCAGCCACGCTGGGGTGGCCGACTCAGAGCAGCCGCTGGCCGCCGGCGGTGCGATCATCGGGTCGTCGCCCGCGATGCAGCAGGTCTTCAAACAGATTGCGCTGGTGGCGGCCTCTGAGGTGAGCGTGCTGATCACCGGAGAAAGCGGCACCGGCAAAGAGCTGGTGGCCCGCGCGATTCACCGGCACAGCCCGCGGCGCGAGGGGCCGTTCGTCCCCGTCTGCATTCCGGCTCTCAATCCGGGACTGATCGAAAGCGAGCTGTTCGGACATTTCCGGGGAGCGTTCACCGGCGCGGCGGACGACCGCATAGGCCTTTTGGAGCTCGCCGCCGGAGGCACCCTGCTGCTCGACGAAATCGCCGACGTGCCCGCGGCCCTGCAGGTGAAGCTGCTGCGCACGATCGAGCAGCGCGAGATCGTACCGGTCGGGGGAACAACTCCGCGCGCGCTCGACGTGCGCATGATCGCGGCGACGAATCGTCCCTTGCCAGAACTGGTCGCCAGCGGCGCGTTTCGGGAAGACCTGTTCTTCCGTCTGGGGGTGTTTCAGATTCACCTGCCCCCCTTGCGCGATCGCAAAGACGACGTACCGGCGCTGGCGGACCACTTTCTGCGGCAGATTGAGCCGGCCAGACGTGGCGCCCCGTTGCGGCTTACGCCCGAGACATGCGCCGCATTATGCACGCGGGATTGGCCGGGAAACGTCCGCGAGCTGCGCAACACCATCGAGCATGCCACGATCGTGGCCCGTGACGGCGAGATTCGGCCCGAACATCTGCCGGCACCTCTCCCCCTCAAAATCGCGGCGGCCGTCTCGACCGACGCCCGGGCGCATCGCGAGATTTCCACATGGGCTTCCGTCGAAGCCGCTGGACTGGCGGAATCCGACGATCCACAACTTTACGAACGATTCTTGCAGCTCGTCGAGCCTCCTCTGCTCGCGGCTGTGCTGGAACACTGCCGGGGGAATCGCGCTGCCGCCGCCAGCCTGCTGGGCCTGCACCGAGCGACGCTGCGCCAGAAGCTGCGCCGCCATGGTTTGACCGAGTAAGTGCCCCGGCCGCTCCAAAGCGGCAGGGGCACTGCACTCGCAAATTCGACCGCTGCGACGTTTGCGCTCGTTCGTCGCCGGCCGGTATCTCGTGTATGATGGCGGCCGTTCATCTTCATCCGTTTTCGTAAAAGCCCCGACCGATGTCCGAACCGACAAACGCTTCAGCGCCGCCAACCTTTGAGGAGGCGCTGTCGCAACTGCAGCAGATCGTGCTCGAGCTCGAGGACGGAAATCTCGGTCTCGAATCGTCACTGGCGCGCTTCGAAGAAGGGATCGGCCTGCTGCGAAGCTGTTACCAGATCCTCGAACAAGCCGAACAGAAGATCGAGATTCTGATCGGCCAGGACGCCGCCGGCAATCCCCTGACGGCGCCGTTCGATGCCACGGCCACGTTCGAAGGAGCGGAGAAACCAGCCAGGAAACCGGGCCGGCGGCGCAGCACTCCGAAGGGCGAGTCGCCGGCCGACAATCCGCCCCCTGCGGAACCCGACAACGGCGGCGATCGGTTGTTCTGAACTGCACAGAGATTGATCCAGTCAAGATTCGACTTCGGTCACGGCCCCGTGGTATGATGGACAGGCGGGAAGTCACGTCTCTCGGCGCGATTCGCGATAAGGATGGACATGCTCGACCGGGCAAGGCCGCAGGAAGCACCTCACAGTGTCGCACCGGTCGTGCGCGCCGCATCGTGGCTGACGCTGACGGCCTTGCTGATCTCGCTGATTGCCGGCGACGGGACAGCCGCCCAGCCCAAAAAGAAGCCGCACGTCACGCCCCACAAGCCGGCCGACGGCGAGACTTCGGTCGCTGCCGCTCCGAAACCGCCGCGAAAGGTCAGCCGCAAGAAGAAAGACCGCGACAAGAACTCGGTCGAGGGGATCGCCGATTTTGGGACCGCGCACTTCCTGCTGCACACCGACCTGTCGGACGACGCGGCGGAGGAACTGCTCGACCGACTGGAAACGATGCTGGAACTGATCTCGAAATACTGGGGCCGCGCCTCGTCGGGCGTGATCGAGATGTTCGTCGTCAAAGACCTGTCGAAATGGCCCGCCGGCTCGATTCCGGGCGAGGGGCTCGACAGTATCAACGGCGGAGCGGGAATTACCGTGACCCGGCGGGTGTCCAGCGGAGATGCCTTTCTTGCCAAGTCGATCGTCTATGCGATCGCCGATCGCGGAACGCCGCAGCACGAGGTTGTCCACGCCTACTGCGGCCAGACTTTTGGCCGCACGGGCCCGCTCTGGTACAGCGAAGGCATGGCCGAGATGGGCCAGTATTGGAGGGCGAACGATTTCAGCGTCAACGCGCATCCGCAAATCATCCGATATCTGAGGAATTCCCAGCCGAAACGAGGTCTGCTCGAAATCGTGAACGCCCGGGAAATCACTGGCGATTCCTGGCAGAATTACGCCTGGCGCTGGGCCCTGTGCCATCTGCTGGCGAACAACGTCAATTACCACGGACGATTTCACTCTCTCGGCCTCGCACTGCTCACCAACCTGCCCGACGCCAGCTTCGAACAGGCCTATGGTCCCATGGCGCAGGAGATTTCTTTCGAATACCGGCAGTTTCTGCAGAACGTCGAAACCGGCTACCGCGCCGACCTGTGCAGTTGGGACTGGAAGGCCAAGTTCAAGCTTGCCAAAACCGGAAACATCACGCAGGCGAAGATCGAAGCCCAGCGGGGCTGGCAGCCATCGCGGCTGATTGTGAGCGACGGCGAGGACTATGAGTTCAGCGTGAACGGTAAATGGTCGTTGCACGAGAATGGCCCTGCCGTCGATCCTGACGGCGACGAGCAGGGCCGCGGCCGGGTCGTCGGGGCGCTGCTCACCGAAGTGAACGGCGAGTATCAATTGGGCGAGCCGTTCGAGCTGGGGAAATTCGGATCGTTCCAGGCGCCCGGCCCCGGCAGCCTCTACCTGCGCTGCCGCGACGACTGGTCTTCGCTGGCAGACAACCGAGACAGCGTCATCGTCCGGCTGAAGCTCAAAAGCAAAGGGCCCCCGCTTGCGCCGCCGAAGGACGACGACCATAAGAAAAAGACGTCCGACAAGAAGCCGGCGCCCGAAAGCACCGAAAACGACCATCCCTGAGGGAGACGACGGCCAACGCCATGAATGACGAAGCACCCGCCGACTCTGTGCCCGGCAGCCCCCGTCCCGGCGGGGGCAATACGTTTCACCAGGAGGTTCAGCATTCGCCCGCAACGGCGCGCGTCCCCGACCCGGTCGGCCGGGGCGTGTTCAGCACGCACGCGATCGTGATGCAGGGCGCGCATGAGTTTCTGATCGACTTCATCCAGAGCCTGGCCCCTCCGCGACGCGTCGTGTCGCGCATCGTTTTGCCGAACACCGTCGTGCCGCTGTTCGTTGGCGCGCTGGAAGACAATCTGCGGAAATATGCGCAAGTCTACGGTCCGCCGCCGCGCCTTGCGCCCCAGCAGCAGGTTTCCGGCGCTCCGCCGGCGCCCCCGCCGCCGATCGCCGAGGTCTACGAGCAATTGAAGCTGCCTGACGACATGCTGGGCGGAAACTACGCCAACACCGTGGTGATTTCCCACAGCCAGGCGGAATTCTGTTTCGATTTCATCTGCAATTTCTATCCGCGTTCGGTCGTCACCTCGCGCGTGTATCTGGCGGCGCCGCACGTTTCCGAGGTCTTCGATTCGCTGCAGCGGTGTCTCGAACAATACCGGCAGAAGCTGATCCAGTCGCGGAGCGCGCTCCCGCCCCAGCCTGAGCCGCAGAACCCGCACGCCGACGAAAACCACAACGGTCCTGCAGTTCCAGGGCCTGAATAACTCATCTCCCCCAGGAAAAGGCATGATGGAGTACCATCGTTTTCTGCAGCTTGCGGCGCGAACTGCGGCGGCCTGTTGCATCGTCTGTTCGGCGGCGGCTGCCGTCTGCGACGAGCCGGTTGACAATCTGCTCGGCGCCGGCCAGGCGCCACGCAAGGAGTACCTCGGCCTGCCTCTCGTTTTTTTCGATAACTTCGAGGAACCGCAGCCGGCCAAGTGGGAGCAGAGTGACCCCAACGCCTGGAAATTCGCCGAAGTGGGGAAAAATCGCGTTTACAGTCAGTTTCGGGCCAGCCAGGTCGAGACCCCCGTGCGGTCGCCTTTCAACCGGGCGCTCGTCAAAGGCGTCGTGGTCGGGGATTTCGTCCTCGATGTGAAGTTGCAGTCGACGATCAAGGACTACGACCACCGCGACATGTGCCTGTTCTTCGGTTTCCAGGACGCGGCGCATCTCTATTATGTCCATCTGGGCAAAAAGGCCGATGATCACGCCAACCAGATTTTCATCGTCAATAACGAGCCGCGCAAGAAGATCTCGGCCACATCCACGTCGGGAACCCCCTGGACCGACGGCTGGCATCACGCGCGCGTCGTGCGCAAGGTCGAAACGGGCGCGATTGAAGTGTACTTCGACGACATGCAGAAGCCGGTCATGACGGCCAGCGACAAAACGTTTGCGTGGGGGCAGGTCGGAATCGGAACGTTCGACGATACGGGGAATTTCGACGACGTCATCGTCTACGGGAAGAAGGTCGAACGCCCCGCCCTCGATAAGTAGCGGAATTCGTGAGAATTCCGCATGGCCAGGGGAGTACGTACCGGAATTCGTTAAAACTCCGCACCATCGCAGTCTCGCAAAGGTTGACTCATGAAATACGCGTCCGTTGCCGCATGGCTGGCGCCGCTGCTGGTCGTCACCTGGCTTGCCGGCTGCGGGGGAGATGCCCCTGCTCCTTCCGAAAAAAAGAAGCCCGCGCGCACGGCGCGTTCCAAGGCCGCCGAATCGACCGACGACGAATCAACGTCAGCAGCGGCCGAGACTGTTCCCAAAAGAAAATATCAGCCCATCTCGCTGGGGGGCGATGCCGGCGCCGAGGGGGGCGCGGAACCCGCCGCGAAGTCGAACCTGACGGGCGAACGACGCTCGCAGGCGGTTGTCGCGGCGCTCCAACCGCTGCAGGTGCTGCTCGGGCAATGGCGGTGGATCACGAACCGGCAATTTGAAGGCACAAAAAAGAGCGGCGAAGACCTGCAGTGGATCTGGGATTTCAAACACGACAAGAATCAGCCGTCGCTTACCGCCAAATCGTCGGCACATCCTTATTTCAAACAGGTCTGGCTCACCTACGTTCCCGATGACGACAAGTTTCTGGCCAGCGCAGACCCGGTGGAGGGGGAGCCTCGGGTCTTTCGCGGGACGTGGACTGATGGCGGCGAACCGAAAGAAGAGAGCGACGGCAAGAAAATTCAGCACACGCACAAGCTGCAACTGACGCAGATCTCGCCTGCCGAGGGAGATCAATGGCAGCTCGTGTTCAGCCAGCTCGACAACAACCAGTACCTGATGACCATGACCCGCCGGCCGGCCACGGGCAAGCAATTCGGCCCGCTCGACGTCGTGCGGCAACAGCGCCTGGGGACCTCGTTCGCCGTCGCCGACAGCGACAATCCAGGGCCGAAGTGCATCATTTCCGGCGGCCTCGGAACGATGAACGTCACTTACAAAGGAAAGTCGTACCCGGTCTGCTGCTCGGGCTGCGCGGCCGCGTTCAACGACGACCCCGAACGCTGGCTGGCAAAACTCGCCGAGCGCGAAAAGCAGAAGAAGCCGAGCGAAGACTGAGCCGGCACGTGGGATAGGCTTCCAGCCTGTCATATTTTCTCGGGATTCACAGGCCGGCAGCCCGTGCCACGACGTTTATCAACAGACCCGCCCGGTGCGAAATGATGACAGGCTGGAAGCCTATCCCACGTTTTTCAGCGGCGTGTGCCGGCGCTGCGGCGAGGCGACTCGTCCGCTTCCACCTCGTAGCCGGCCCGCTCGATCGTGTTTTCGTCGCGCACCGCCAGGTCGCTCAACTCGGCGAGCAGGTCTTCGTTGGCACGCGCCGGCAGCAGGGCCTTCAGCCTGGCGCTGAAACGGCGCACCTGGGCGCCGCTCTCGTCGGGGATCTGCTGGATCAATTCGGCGAATTGGAGAAGCGCGACGGCGCGCCCCAGCTCGACGGCCGACCGCGAGCGCAGCGCCTTCGATTCTCGCGTCTGGTCGGCGGGGGGCGCGGCGTCGATCTGGTTGATGATGCGCGTGGCGCGCGCCACGTCGCGTTTCGCGTTCGTCACGAGCTGGCTCACGTCGACGCGTGCTTCGAGCCTCACGCGCATGATCGCCAGACTCACGTTGCGAACGAGGGACGCGAAGCGTGCCCCCGAGATTTTCTGGGTCGACAACGCCTGTTTCCAGTGCTCGTCGCGTTCCCACACTGAGCCCTGGCGCTCGACGTCGAACACGCGGCGGAATTTCCCGCGGAAGCAGGCCACGATGTCTTTGGCCGGCAAGGTGAAATCGGGCGGGTCGTCGTCGTCCGGCGGCGTGAACTCCGGAATCAGGGCGTCTTCATGATTCTGCACGACTGCCAGAAACCGCTCGACGTCAGTCTGGGAGAGCGGCGTGGACACGGAAACCTGGGGTTGCAGCGCGTCCGACTCCGTTCCACCGCAGCCACCGACAACGACCGTGAGC
>JACQFH010000110.1 GCA_016200145.1 Planctomycetia bacterium
CGCCGTCTCGTCGGCGCAGCATCCCGGTAACTACTCGCTGTATTTCGACATCGACACCGGCGACCCGCTGATCGACGGCCCACCCTTCGTGCGGGCGCTCGAGACGGCGCTCGCTGCACTGAAGAAGATGCCCGCGGACGTCGCCAAGTTTCGCCCGGCTGATTGCCGAAACGAAGTCGTGAGCGGTCGGGCAGCACTTGCTATTGTCAGCGAACCGCCGGAATTCGCCGCGCCCGACGAAACTCACACGCAAGCCGCAGCGACGGGCCGTCAGAATGGAAATCTGCAATTTGGGGTCGTTCGGCTGCCGGGGTCGCGTGAAGTGTACGACGCCTCGCGAAAGCTCTGGGAGCCGCTGCCAGATAAGGGGATCGCCCGCGTGACGCTCACGGCGTTCGCAGGGTGGGGAATCGGTGCAGCGAGCAGCGCCACCTCGGGCCAGATCGATGCTGCCTGGAACTCACTGCTCAAAGTCGGCGGGCCAGACCTTGTGTCTGGGTTTCCGCTGCCCGTCATCTGGTTGTGTCGAGAGTCGCAATCGGCGGGTCAAGCTCCGTCAGCCGATCTTCCCGGCGCGGCTGCCGGCGCCTGCACTCAGACGGTTGCTGAAAGTCTGCGCGATTCCCGCCTGGTCGCTGAACTGCCGATTGCCGGGCGCCATGAATTCAGGCAAGCGCTGGCCCGAGAGCTGGGCGCGGCAATCGAGGGTTCGAAGTCCGCTGAAGAAGCGCTGCACGCCGTCGCCGCATCGTGGCGTGAAACGATCGCCCGCATCGGCAAGTATCAGCATCGCGACAACTACCGATCGAGCCTGGGGTTAAGCCCGAAGCCGCGGGACTAGGAAGACATTTCGGAATTGGGAATTCGGACTTCGGATTTCCCATTCTCCTTGTCTCCCCCTCTCCCCCTCTCCTTGTCTACTTTCCTTGCGTAACGATCACTGGAATAAGAAACGGCGCTCCCCTGATTCCGAAAATGACATATACTTGCCGGGCCGACCTGACGATTGACGCCCGCGATCCCTGAACGATTTCGGAGGGTAATCCATGAGTGTCCTCGGTCCGGGCAGCATGCCCAGTTTGGGTTTGGCCGGCGCCGCTTCGGCGGGTCAGCAACGATCCACGGCCCTGGGAGATCGCGACAAGGCCGATCAGGCCATCCAGAAGCTGCAAGGCGACCAGTTCAAATTGGCGAATCGCGACCTCGACGACAGCATCGAGACCGATTTCTCTCACGGCCAGGTCGGCGATCGCGATTCGGATGGCAGACTGCCCGGGGGGGAATCCGGCGGCAGCGCTCCCCAGGAGGAATCGCCCGATGACGATAAAGACTCGCCGCGCATGCACGGTCTCAAGAGCGGCTGCGGCGGATTTCTGGATGTCGACGCGTAGAAGTCTGCCAGCTCGCGGAGCGCGAATGACTACCTATCTTCGCCGGCAGTGAGATCGTCGTTCTCGGACACGGGAACCAGGTCGGACGTATCGGCTGCCGAGGGGGAGGCCGCGCTGTGGTCATCGAGCGGCGCACCGGCCGGAGCCGACGGATTCGGAGTCTCGTACAGTGGCACCGACACGTCGCCGATCGAGCCGTCGACTTCCGCAGGCGATCCGGCTGATTGCAGGGCACTGCGGCGGGCCTGCGGCAGGGGAGCCGGTTTGTCGGGGACTGGAGGCAGCGGGGGAACCGCGTGCTTACCGGGTTGCGCGGGCACTGCCTGTGCGGGCCCTTCACCCGAATAATCCTGCTGGACGAGCCCCTCGCTGACAATGCGTGTACCGGCCATCTTTTCGGCCCAGCGGCCGGACCGGCTGCGAAGCTTGATCTTCTCGAGGGCGTCTTTGTAGGCTTTCGCCGGCGAGGGCAATTCGGTCAGGTACACGCCGTTGTATTCGAGGATGGAACCCTTCTCGAAGTGCACGTTCTTGATGCCGATTTCGTATTCGACGAGCGACCGATAATACTGCGACTCGGCTTCGGCCAGCTTCCGTTGGGCATCGAGCAGAATATACAGCATTTGAGGCGTCGGATCTTCGACGGCCTTGAGGGCCTTGAGCTGTTCCATTGCCGCGGCACGACGATTGTAGTTCGTTTCGAGCACGTGGTGCGCGCGGTTCATGTCGGCGATGGCGTTCGACAGGTCGAGCACGACCTGCCGTTCCTGCTCGTTGAGGACCGCTCGTTCGCGGGCCAGTTGCAGCTCGGCATTGCGGACGGCCACGTGCCCTTTGCGGAATCCGAGCGGCATCGAGAAGTCGACGCCCAGTTGCCACTCCTGGAATTGCGCCGTCGCCAGGTTTGCCCAGGCACTGCTGTAAATGCCCGTGATGCGATCGGACGGCGTGTCGAACAGGTCCTTACCGAAACCGCGGATTCGATACAGTCCCGAGGCGTCGAGTTGCGGCAACAGCAGATTGCGCGACGCCAGGAGCTGCATTTCCCGGTGTTTGATCGTCCATTTCTGCTTGCGGAGCTCGGGGCGCCGCGACAGCGCTTCGGCCAGGCAGACGTCCCATTCGAAGGCGGCCCGTGCCATTTTCGGCTCGTCGATCGGCCGGATCAGTGTGCCGTCGGTGATGGCGATGCCCATCATCGCCCGCAAGCGCCGTTCGCAGGTGAAAACGCCGCCCGTCCCGCGGAACGTCCCGCCCGAAGAGCCGCTGCTGGTACGGGTGCCTTCCACCTGCCGGCCGGTAAGTGCGTTCTGCACTTCTTCCTGGAGGCGGAAATGCTGCTCGCGGGCCTGGGCTTCCTGCTGCGCCTCGCCGCCGCGCTGGCCCGTCGCCTTGAGGGCCGCCACGTGCCGCCATGTTTCCAGCGCCG
Source organism: Planctomycetia bacterium (assembly GCA_016200145.1). GTDB lineage: Bacteria > Planctomycetota > Planctomycetia > Planctomycetales > Planctomycetaceae > JACQFH01. The sequence continues at coordinate 2,821 of JACQFH010000110.1, forward strand.
CATCGCGGGCCGCGACCTTGGCGTCGAGGTCGCGATAAGCGAAGTACAAGTCCCAATAGGCGTTTTCGACGTCGCTCACGAAGTTCCGAACGCCCGCCTCGAAATCCGCCAGGCTGGCATCGGTGTTGATGCGCGCCAGCAGTACGCCCGAAGGCAGCCCGGGGATGCCGCTGGGGCCGAAGATCCGGTTGTAGTCGGCGCCGGCCCCCTGCAGCAAAGGCTGACGAATCTGCGCTTCGACGTTCGTATTCCATGACGCGTAGAACTGGTTACCGGGAGCGTTGTTCGAATCGTAGGCCGTATTGCTGGTCAGGCTCACCTGCGAGCCGATCGCGGTGCGTTTATTGACTTGCAACTGGTACACAGCGGCGTCCTGGAACAGGAGTCGCGTACCGCCGCCGAAGAACACGTTGTTCAGGGCCCGGTTGTTGTTCTGGAAATACGCGCTGCCCACCACATTGGCGTCGAATGCGGACAACGTTGCATCGACGCCGAATCGCGGATCGGTCTCGGTGATGGCCGGGTCATGAATCGTGCGCGCCCCCGCGGGGTTCTTCAGCACGACTCCACCCAGATCGCGGAGCACGCGGGAGTTCTGCAGCGCCGTCTGGATCACTTCCTCGAGCGGCATGTCGCGGTAGTCGCGCGGCTCGTCTTCCTGAATCGTCAGAGGAGGAGCCGTGGCCGTGACGCCAAATGGATCTTCATTCTCGACACGTGGCTCTTCGAGCTGCAGGCTGGTGGAATCGTAGACGGTGGTGTCTTCGATTTCGTCGGTAGTCAGGGTATTCCGCTTCGACAGGCCACAGCCAGACAGCCCGATGGCTGTCGCCGTGACCAGCGCTGCGAGCCTTCGACCGAAGAGAACCATGTTGCCTGATCCGATGGAATAGACCAATTGACCCACCCCGCACCCGAAAAGTCCGGGCGCAGGTAGAAGTAGAATCGGCACAACCGGGACAAGCGATACAATCGTTATCAGTGGAAAAGGCGGAATTGTCGGTAAATCTTTCCAAATCGCCGCTTCGGAGACCCAGGAGTCGCTCGGCGGAGCACACCCGTTCTCGCCATTCGCCCCATCTTGACGGCCGCAGATCTCGATAGGAGCCGACCTGAATGCGCCGGAAGGTAGAAGCGGCATCCTGCCGCTTCGCCGTGTGCTTCCGATCCGAACTCCATCACCGTCCGGCAACGATTTCGACCACCGGACGATCTGCAAGCCGAGCCAACTCTCGATGCGGCACGGTGCCGCATCGACTTTGTCTTGATAGTGTACAAATACATCGCATCAATGACGGGACAAATGTCACGAGCGCAAAACTCGATCGGGTTGAATCGCGGGTCAAATCCGGCTGATTCCGCAATTCGCCGTAGCGCGGGTATAATTCAAGAATTATGGTTCCGGACACCGAGCCTACGACCGCCCGGCCGGGCGACGTCACGCTGCAGGAAATTGATAACCTGCTCGACGAAGTCTCGCGCCTGTCGCTCTCGGAATCGACGCCGCACGAGTTTCATCTGGAACTGCTCGACCGCGCCGTCCGCGCGCTGGCGGCGGTCGGCGGCGCCGTCTGGACGCGGTCGGGGGCAGGGGACTGGCACGTCGATTCGCGCGTCGATCTGACCCGCAACCGCATCATCGAATCGCTTGCCGGACGCGCCGCACACCGCGAATTGCTGCAATCGGTCGTCGACAGCAACGAAGGGAGAATTGTGCTCCCCAATGCAGCGCTCGCCGCCGGCGAGTCGCCCAATCCGACCGAATTCCTGCTGATCGTCAGTCCCATGGCGATCGAAGAAGACGGCGGCGTGACGGGGATCCTGGAAGTGGCGCAGCGGGCCGGCGGTTCGCCCGCGCAGCACCACGGATACCTGCGGCTGCTGGAAGCCCTGTGCGAGCTGGCCGTCGACTTTCATCGGCAGCGGCGCGTACGGGTTCTGCAGGCGGTCGCCGGGAAAGCGCAAGAGATCGATCGCTTCGGCCTGGCGGTGCACGCCTCGCTCGACTTGCCGGCGACGGCCTGCACGATCGTCAACGAAGGGCGACGGCTTCTGGACTGCGATCGGTTCAGTCTGGCCGTCCGACGAGGCCGCCACATGAGGATCGTCGCGGTCAGCGGAAGCGAATCGGTCGACCGGCGCGCAAATATCGTGCAGCGGCTCGAAGACCTGACGAACGCCGTGGCGCTGACGGGCGAGCCCTTCTGGGCGGCCGACGACGCAGCGGCGATTCCTCCGCAGATCGCCCGGCCGCTGGAAGCCTGGCGCGATGAATCACACGCCCGCAACGTTGCCGTCATCCCCCTGGCCGCACCCGGCGGCGCCGCCGGGCGCCACGCTCGCCCCGGCGCACAGGCGGCCGTTATCGTCGAACGCTTCGGCGGCGACCGCATGGACGACGCGTTCCGGCTGACCGTGGGCTCGGTATGCGCTCATGCCGAACTCGCGCTGCGCAACGCACTCGAACACGAGAGCTTTCCGTTTTACAAACTTTTACGCATCGTGCGCAAGGCGCGATGGTTTGTCGCAGCCCGGCAACTGCCCAAGACGGCAGCCGTAGCGCTGTTGCTGGCTGCAGCCGGCCTGGCGCTGGCGTACGTTCCCGCGAATTTCGAAATCGAAGGGCGGGGCCTGTTGCAGCCAAGTCTGCGCCGCAACGTCTTCGCGCGCAGCGACGGCATCATCACCGAAGTGCGGGCCGAGCACTCGCAGCAGTGCCGCGAAGGCGACACCCTGGCCGTGATGACCCGTTCTCAGCTCGATTACGACCTGACGCGCGTGCTGGGTGAACTGGCCACGTCGCGCCAGCGGCTCTCGGGTGTGCAAGCCACGCGGCTGAAGCTCAACCCACAGACGGCGGCCGACCGCGACAAATACAACCAGCTTACGGCCGAGGAAACCGAAATCCGCGAGTCGCTCAAAAGCCTCGAGCAACAGCATGAAATCCTGAAGGCCCAGCAGGACGACCTGCTTGTCCGCAGCCCGCTGACCGGCGCCGTCGTCACCTGGAACGTGAAACAACTGCTGGAAGCCCGTCCCGTCCAGAAGGGCCAGACGCTGATGCAGGTCGCCGACCTCTCCGGTCCCTGGGTGCTGGAGGTGGAGGTTTCCGACGACCGCATCGGCCACGTGCTCGACGCGCGCCGCAGCGCCGATCGCGATCTTGGCGTCTCGTTCATGCTGGCGACCGAGGCGGGTACCTCCTATCGGGGCACGATCGAAAACATCTCCCTGGCGACCGACGTCCGACCGCCCGAACAGGCACATGTCCTGGTTACCGTGCGAATCAATCGCGACGAAATTCGAGGCCTGCGGCCTGGCGCGACCGCCGTGACGCGAATTCATTGCGGCCGGCGATCGATCGGATTCGTCTGGTTCCACAGTCTCTGGGAAACGATCCAGAAGAAAGTGCTGTTCTGACATGAAACACATGGCCCTGATGTTTCTCGTGATGGCCTGGCTTGGGTTCGAACCGCCCGCGCAGCTGGTCGATAAATCGGCGGCGACCAGAAATGATGCGGCCCCGGCCGCGCCCGAAGACGGCGCCGTGGAACAAGACGCCCCCGGGGACCTGCACATGGAAGACACGCTGGTGACGATCATTGAAGAGATCGAAATCCCCGCGAAAGTCGAAGGCGTGCTGTCGGCGGTTGAGGCGCGCGAGGGCCGGATGGTCGAGAGCAAAGCCGTCATCGCGCGCATTGAAGACGACGAAGTGCGCCTCACGCACGAGCGCGCGTCCACCGAATTCGAGATCGCGAACAAGCAGGCCAAAAACGACCTGAAGGTCCGCATCAGCAGAAAGGCCGCCGATGTGGCGCGCACCGAATTGCGGCGTGCAATGGAATCGAATGAGATTCAGAAGAAAAGTGTTTCAGATGCCGAGATCGATCGCCTGCGGTTGGCTGCCGACAAGGCCGATCTGGAAATCGATCAGGCCGTTCACGAACAGGAAACCGCGGAGCTGACGAGCCGGCTGAAAGCAACTGAAATGCGCTTGGCGCAGCACGCGATCGACCGCCGCGCCATCGTGTCGCCCATTGCAGGCATGGTCGTGCAGATCAATTCGCAACGAGGAGAATGGGTGCAGGCCGGAAAAACGGTGGCCCGCGTCGTGCGACTCGACCGCCTGCGCGTCGAAGGGTTCGTGCACTCGAAGTTTCTCACCGGTGATCTCGTCGGGCGGAAGGTGACGCTCACGGTCGATCTGCCCGGCAAGCCGGCGACGGAATTCAGCGGCGCGATCGCGTTCGTCAGCCCCGAAATTGATCCGGTCAACCAGACGGTGCGCGTCTGGGCGGAATTCGAAAACAAGAAGCTGCTGCTGCGGCCGGGCCTGCGCGGCAAGGTTGTCATCCACTCCGAGGCACCGCGCGGACGCCCATAGTTCGCGCGAGATGCCACAACCCAAGGGACGGAAGAAGGGGAGACAAGGAGAAAAATGATCTTCGACCGTTTGTGCCCGTTTCTCCTTGTCTCACGCTCTCCCCCTCTCCTTGTCTTCATTCCTTCCGGGACAGTCGCACGTACGTGAACATGCCTGCCGCGCCACCCGCCTCCGCCGCGAACCATCGTCCGCTGGCGCTGCGCCGCCGCGGCGACCTCGAGGCGATTCCCCAGACGTTTTCGGGTCGGCGGTATTGGGCCGTCAAGGACCCCGTGCGGCTCCGCTACTTTCACCTGCGCGACGAAGAGTACTGCGTCCTGGAAGGACTCGACGGCACGGCGACGCTCGACAGTCTGCGCGATCGCTTCGAATCGCAGTTCGCGCCTCGGAGGCTTGCACTCAGCCAGATTCAGTCGTTCTTGGGCATGCTGCATCGCGAGGGGCTGATTCTGGCTGATGCACCGGGTCAGTCATCCGAGCTCCTGAAGCGCGCCGGCAAGGCACGATTGCAAAACTGGGGGGCCGCGCTGTCGAACATCCTGGCGATACGTTTTCGCGGAATCGATCCGCAGTGGGCGCTCGACCGCCTGCTGCCGATGTGCCGCTGGCTGTTCTCTCGCTGGAGCCTGGCACTTGGCGCGGGCATTGTGCTGTCGGCCGCCGGACTCGTCGTCTCGCACTTCGACGCCGTTCAGTCGTGCCTGCCGGCGATCGGTTCCCTGCTGACGCCGGCAACCGCGATCTGGCTGGCTGCGGCGCTCGGGCTGACGAAGGTGCTTCACGAGCTCGGGCACGCCCTGGCGTGCCGGTATTTCGGTCGCGAATGCCATGAAATGGGGCTGTTGCTGCTGGTCTTTACGCCGTGCCTGTACTGCAACGTCACTGACGCGTGGATGCTCGAAAACAAATGGCAGCGGGCGGCAATTGGTGCTGCGGGTGTGTTCGTCGAGCTCGTGCTGGCGGGCGTGTGCACATTTTTGTGGTGGTTCAGCGAGCCGGGGCTGTTCAACACGCTGTGCTTCAACGTCATGCTGGTGTGTTCGATCAGCACGCTCCTGTTCAACGGCAATCCGCTCATGCGGTACGACGGATACTTCGTGCTGGCCGATCTGGCCGAAGTCCCGAACCTGTCGCAGCAGGCCGGCGCCGTGGTTCGCGACTGGGCGGCCGCCGTCGCGCTGGGCATTCCTGCCGAAACCGACGACGAGCATGGGCCGGTGAAACGGCTGCTGCTGGGATTGTACGCCATCGCGTCGGCCCTGTATCGGCTGGTGATCGTCGTCGGGATTCTGTGGATCCTGCACAATGTCCTGAAACCCTATCGGCTGGAAATCCTGGCCGACGCGCTGGCGCTCGCCGTGGTCGCCGGCATTCTGGCCGGGCCAGGCAGAAGCTGCGTCTCGACAATCTGAAGCGCCGCCAGACGAGCGACGCCGAAGCGGCAGCCCTGATCCCGACGGCAGAAGAAGCTCTGGCCGACCTCGACGAACGCCTGGCGCGGCGTCTCGAAGACCAGAAGCGGCTGGTCGTCAAAGCGCCGATCTCGGGCACCGTCTTGCCCGTACGGCGAAAGCCCAGGTCTGTTGCGCCCGCCGAGCTGGAATCGTGGTCGGGCCTGCCGCTCGATGAAGCAAATCGCGGCAGTCGGATGGAGACTGGAACGGTTCTGTGCCAGATCGGCGACCCGCAGCGGTTCGAAGCGTGGCTGGTGCTCGACCAGCGCGACGTCGAATACGTGCACGTCGGACAGGAGGTACAGGTGCAGCTCGAACAATCGCCGGGAAGAATGCTGACCGGCACGATTCAGGAAGTCGCCGAATTCGATCTGAAAGTCACGCCGGCCGAATTGCTGCCCGCCGGCACGGTCCCCACAAAGCCCGACGAATCCGGCGTGCCGCGCCCCGTGAGCACGGCCTACCAGGCGCGCGTCGCACTCGACCAGGGTGACGCGGACCTGTTGATCGGCTCCGCCGGCCAGGCCCGAGTCGCCGCCGCCCCCCAATCCCTCGCGCGGCGCCTGGCACGCTACCTGAGCCACACGTTCCGTTTCGAGCTGTAAGCGGCGGCACGTCTAAGCAATGATCTCGCGCACAATTTCGCCGTGCACGTTGGTCAGGCGGCGGCGAATGCCGTTGTGGTAGAACGTCAACCGCTCGTGGTCGATCCCGAGGAGGTGCAGGATCGTCGCGTGAAAGTCGTACCAGCTCGTGCGATGTTCGACTGCCTTGTACCCCACGTCGTCGGTGGCGCCGTGGGCAACGCCGGGCCTCAATCCTGCCCCCGCCAGCCACACGGTGAACCCGTTTTGGTTGTGGTCGCGCCCCAGTCCGAGCACGCCATCGGCCGACTGCGTGAAGGGAGTCCGGCCGAATTCGGAGGAAAACACGACGAGGGTGTCTTCGAGCATGCCGCGCTGCTTGAGATCAACGAGCAGGCCCTTCAGCGGGCGGTCGATGCGCAGGGCCTCTTTCCCGTGGTTCTCGACGACGTTCTCGTGCGCGTCCCAGTTGATGCGCGGCGAGCCGAAGGCGCCGCCAGAGAACATCTGGACGAACCGCACGCCGCGTTCCAGCAGCCTGCGTGCGAGCAGACAACTGCGCCCGAAATCGGCCGTCTCGGGCCGCTCGAGGCCGTACAGCTCGGCCGTGGCCGCCGTTTCGCGATCGAGGGCCGTCACTTCGGGCACCGCCAGTTGCATGCGCGCCGCCATCTCGTAGGCGCGGATCCGGGCCGACAGGTCGTCGCTGCCGCCGCGCTGTTCCAGGTGCCGCCGGTTGAACTGCTCGAGCAGCAGGCGGCTGTCGGCCTCTGCGCGGGATGAGACGTCGACCGCCGGATTCAAGTCGGCGATGGCCGCCCCCTTGCTGCGCATCACCACGCCCTGGTGGCGCGCCGGCAGGAAGCCGTTGCTCCAGTTGATCGATCCGCCGGCCGGCTGGCCCCGCGGATCGCCGATTACGATGTAGGCGGGAAGGTCTTCGGTGTCGTTGCCCAGGCCGTACGAGAGCCAGGCGCCCATCGTCGGAAACCCGTTCAATCGAAACCCGGTGTTCGCCTGGAAGG
>JACQFH010000111.1 GCA_016200145.1 Planctomycetia bacterium
GGCGGTGCCCGGCTCCGGGTCAAATAATCGCCATGCTGCTTCAAGCGGATCCCCAGTTCTATTTCGGACCCTCGGTGCATAGAATAGGGGCACCGGCACGGCTCCTGTCCCGCTAGCGTTTGATCCGCCCTCGCATGTCCGAGCAATACCGAGTTCGAGTTACCAAAGACCATCTGGTCTTCAGCGCGGCTCATTTCATCACGTTGAGCGGCAACATTTGCGAGCGACTGCACGGCCACAACTGGCGCGTCGCCGTCGAAGTCGCTGGTGCGCTCGACGAGAATTTCTACGTCGTTGATTTCATCGCGCTCCGCGACGCAGTGCAGTCAATTGTCGCCGAGCTGGATCATCGGATGCTGGTTCCGACGGAACATCGTTCGATGAGCGTCTGGACCAGCGAGCGTGAAGTGGAAATCACATTCGATGACCGCCGCTGGGTGTTTCCGCGAGACGACTGCGCCCTGTTGCCGGTCGAGAATACGACCGCCGAACGGCTGGCCTGGTGGATCGGCAGGCGGTTGCGCGAAGCGCTTCCGGCCGATGCGCTGCGACTGGTCACGTCGCTCGACGTCGAAGTGGAAGAGAATTTCGGCCAATGGGGCATCTGCCGCCTGGCAATCGAAGCGTCGCAGGCCGGCCCGGCAAATCAAGGAGACAGATCATGACACGTTGCGAATGGATTCATTGGTTGGCCCGCACGCTTGCCGCCGGCGTCCTCGCGATGGCGCTGGCCGGATTCGCTCGCGCCCAGGGGACCGGGGGCGGGGGCGGCGGCACAGGCGGAGGGTCTGGCGGATCAGGCGGCTCGGGAGGATCGACCGGCAATGCCGCCGGTGGAATTCTGGTCGACGCGGCCGGCGTCGTGAAGCCCATGTTCCACCAGGACGCCTCGGGCCGGCTCGACCGTAAACGGCGAGAGGAACTGGCCGGCCGTCAACTGCCTGCCGATGTCAATCGTCACAGCCGCATGCGCATGGTCTCTCTGCCGCGCCTCGAAGCGGCGCTCGGCCAGTCTCTCGGTGACAAGCAGCCGCTTCCGCGCGAACTCGCGCACCTGGCGGGTTTGCAGCGAATCGATTACGTATTCGCTTATCCGGCAGAGCGCGATCTGGTCATCGCCGGCCCGGCCGAAGGTTTTGCTGAAGATGGCGCCGGGCGGGCCATCGGCATCACCTCGGGCCGCCCTGCGCTGCGGCTCGAAGACCTGCTGGTGGCGCTGCGCTCATTCGGGCGCGGTCAGGGGATGATCCGTTGCTCGATCGATCCGAACCCGGCGAAACTGGCGGAATTCATGGCGTTCGTCCAGCGGATCAACGGGGGAGGAACGTTCGATTCGGCCAAAGTCCAGCATCAGCAGATGGCCGAAATACTGGGCCTGCAGGACGTCAGCGTGTCCGGTGTCCCGGGCGATTCGCAATTTGCCGAATTGCTTGTTGAAGCTGACGTGCGCATGAAACACGTCGCGATCGGGCTCGACAGGCCGCCGCTGAAGGGGTTCCGCAGTCATCTGGCGATGGTCGGGGCGGGCGCCAGGCGCTGATCGACAAGGAAGGGCTGGCCGGCAAGGCGGGCTGGCGGATGCCGCTGTTCCTCGACCCTGCGCGGGCCGTCCTGGCGAAGCACAACGTGCCCCGCAAAGTCCCCAGCGTCAGCAATTACAAGGTGCTGGGGCGGGGCGTGATGGTGTCGCAGGTCAGCGGCGGCGTGCTGCTCAATGCCTGGACGACGCTGGGGCCCGATTCGATCGAACCCGATTCGAAGGGCGATCTGAATCGGATGCACAAGACAGCCCTGACGGCCGCCGGTTCCGATAACGTCCGCTGGTGGTGGGACGTCAGATCTGAAGATTGATCTGGCCGCCGCTGATTCCGCCCCCGGCGCCTCCCGCGCCCCCTGCACTGCCTGCGGCTGACGGAACTGTCGACAGCAGATCGCTCGTCAGTTGACTGACGTGTCCCGCCAGTGCGAGTCCCGCCAGCAGGCCGATCAGGGCTCCGCCGGCGCTTTCGGCTCCGTGCGACTTGTCTTTATCCGAGCCCCGCATCAGCATGAGCGCGAGCAGGATATCGGCCGAAGTGAAATCCTTGAGCAATTGCGAGAGCTGCTGAAGCTGCGTCGTGGTCGCAGCCGAGAACGCCGGGTTGAGGCCGTTGGCGCCAATCGACTGAGCGCCGCCAGCGGCTCCCGTCAGGCCTGTGGGATCAGTTGCTCCGGTCGCTCCCGTGGCACCGGTGGCTCCCGCGCCGGCCAGCCCGGCCGCCGGGGCACAAATCGCTCCCGCGCCGCCGATCGCACCCCCGACCGCACCGCCGACTGACCCAACGCTCATGAATGCTCTCCACGGGAAGGACGCGTAGCGCAACGCCTCGTAAGAGAGTCGCAATGCAAATCGTGGGCCAGCGCGCTGTGCGAATTGCGATCGCACGCAAAGCGTGCCGGCGTCGAATGCTGCGTGAAAACGCGGCGTGTCGGGCGATCGCGCTCGCTGTTGCGTTTTCGCCACACGCAATTTCGCGGAACCGAGCGATGTTGCCGAAACGCCACATCGCGAAAGTGCCCCGGTCCGCTTTTTTGGCGGCCGGGGCACCAAGTCGACATCGTGGGTGAAGCGCTTCCCTGCGGAGCCAGTTGGATGCACCCCCCGTCCCCCCTTGCTAAACTTGCGCTTCGTTTTCCATTCCACACTCCGAATTCCGCACTCCGCAATCAATCCCATGAATCCGACTTCGACTTGGGTCATCGACGGGACCGAACAGAATTTCGAGCAGGAGGTGCTGCAGCGCTCGCAGCAGCTTCCCGTCATCGTCGATTTCTGGGCCCCGTGGTGCGCGCCGTGCAAAGAGCTGGGCCCGATTCTCGAGAAACTGGCAAATGAAAATGCCGGGCAGTTTTTGCTCGTGAAGGTCGACGTCGATCAGCAGCCGCGCGTCGCGCAGGCGTTTGGCGTGCAGTCGATTCCCCACGTGTTCGCCCTGCGGAACGGCCAGCTTGTCGACCAGTTCCAGGGCGCGCTGCCGGAAGACCAGGTCCGGCAATGGCTGTTGCAGTTTCAGCCGTCGCCTGCGGAAATGCTCGTGTTGGAAGCCCGCAAACTCGAACAGGAAAATACCGCCGAGGCCGAGGCCAAATACCACGAGGCGCTCGAGCTGGCCCCGCAGGCCGATCACATCCGCATCGAGCTGGCCCGCATGCTGCTCAAGCAGCACCGGAATGCCGATGTGCGGGCGATCATTGATAAGCTCGAATCCCGAGGATTCCTGGAGCCCGAGGCCGGCAACATCAAGGCCGAGCTCGACCTGCGGGCCGCTGCCGCTGAGGCAGGGGGCGTCGGGGAATGCCGCGCCGCCCTGGCCGCGAACCCCAGTGATCCCAAGCTGCAGCTCAACCTGGCCGAGGCGCTGGGAGCGGCCCAGCAGTTCCAGGAAGCGCTCGACTTGTGCCTGGGGGTGGTGCAGGCGACGACCGGCGATCTGCGGAACGAGGCCCGCACGACGATGGTCAACCTGTTCCAAATGCTCGGCCCCGAAGCCGACCTCACCAAAACCTACCGCCGCAAATTGGCCACGGCGTTGTACTGATCCGTGGGATTGCCACGCCATCCGTGGGCACTACCTATTTGCGGTTGAGCCGGGCGGTTTCACATTCTCG
>JACQFH010000112.1 GCA_016200145.1 Planctomycetia bacterium
CTTGTCGAGCGTGAGGAATTCGGGAACGCGCCCGGTAAAACCTTCGAGGCTCTGTCGTACGAAACGAAGGCTCTTCGGCCGGGACTTGACGCTGACGGTGTCTCCCGCCCGCACGAGGTAGCTGGGGATGTTCACCTTGCGCCCGTTGACGCAAATGTGCCCGTGGCTAACGAGTTGCCGGGCCTGACGACGCGAGCCGGCGAAGCCCAGCCGGTGAACGATATTGTCAAGCCGCCGCTCGAGCAGGCTCATCAGCGTGCTTCCGGTATTGCCCTTCGACCGGCCGGCGATATCCATGTAGCGGCGGAACTGCCGCTCGAATACCCCGTAGTAGCGTTTCACCTTCTGCTTTTCACGCAGTCGCGAACCGTAGTCGCTGATCTTGCGGCGCTTGACGGTGTGCATGCCGGGCTGCTGGTCGCCGCGCCGCTCGATCGCGCATTTGGGCGAATCGCAGCGCAACGACTTCAGAAACAGCTTAACACCTTCGCGGCGGCACAAGCGGCAGACCGGACCTGTATAGCGTCCCATGTTCGAATCGCTTCCGTAAAGTTCTCTGGTGAATTGTCTTGATTTTGGCTTGTGTTCAGCCCCGTCGCCGCGCGTCCGGCGGCCCGTGGGGCAAAGTGGCGTACGAACTTACACGCGGCGCCGCTTGGGGGGACGGCAGCCGTTGTGGGGCAGGGGCGTCACGTCTTCGATTGCCTTGATCGACAGCCCCGCCGATTGCAGCCCAGTGATCGCGCTTTCGCGCCCCGACCAGGGCCCCTTGACGCGCACTTCAATTTCCTTGACGCCGAATTTCGAGGCCTTCTCGGCACAGGTTTCCGCGGCACGCTGCGCCGCAAAGGGAGTGCTCTTGCGGCTCCCCTTGAAACCCGATGTGCCGGCCGTCGCCCAGCACAGCACATCGCCATTGAGGTCTGTGATCGTGACGGTCGTGTTATTGAAGGTCGCCTTGATGTGGGCGACGGCGCGAGTCACATTGCGGCGAATTTTTTTGCGAACGACTTTGCTCACGCATCAACTCCTTGTACGAAAACTACGCTGCGACGTGATTTTTTTGTGCGAATTTGCGACGACGCGAAGAGGCAAGCCCGGGACAACACATTCTGAACGGCAAGGCCCAGGTGCGCACTAGCGCATTTCTTTGACGCCCTTCTTTCCTGCGACGGTCTTTCGCACGCCCTTTCGCGTGCGGGCGTTGGTTCGCGTGCGCTGCCCGCGGACCGGCAGTCCCCGTCTGTGCCGCAGGCCCCGATACGATCCGATGTCGCGAAGCCGCGCGATGTCCTGCTGAATTTTGCGGCGCAACTGACCCTCGATGACGTACTCTTTGTCCAACAGGTTGGCGATCCGTGCCAGGTCGTCGTCGGAAAGCTCTTTCGCCTTCCGCTGCAGATCGATGTTCAGCGAACGACAGATGCGAATCGCCGTCGACCGGCCGATCCCGTACAGATACCCGAGCGAAATGTAAGTGGGCTTTTCGCCGGGAATGTCCACACCCGAAATACGCGGCATCCGATTCGCTCCGTTAACCTGACTGAGAAGCCTTAACCCCGAAACGCAAACTGCCCCAGAACAGCGACTTCCAGCGCACGCCACCGCCAACCCCGGGCGCAGGCTAGCGGAGACAGGCGCGCCTGGGCAGAACGCCTACCCCTGACGCTGCTTATGACGAGGGTTCGACGAGCAGATGACGTACACCCGCCCTTTGCGGCGAACCACCTTGCAACCTTCGCAAATCCGCTTGACGCTCGCTCGAATCTTCATCTCAAACCACGACTTTCTGAAAAACGCCTTCCGGACCGGAACCGACGCCCCGGGACGGACCCCGGATTATAAAGATTTGACCGACCGCCCGACAAGGCAGCCGCCCCCCGGTTGCCGGTGGATTCAGGGGATTTTCTCCGGCAATGTCAGGATCTCGGGCCCGGCGGCGGTGATCGCCACCGTGTGCTCGAAGTGTACGCTTGGTTTTTTGTCTTTTGTTTCCACCGTCCAGTGGTCTTTCAGTACCCGCACGTTCTTGGTTCCCGCGTTCACCATCGGCTCGATTGCCAGCACCAGGCCCGGCTCGAGGCGGAAATCGTGGCGCTTGAGCTGGCTGCTGACGAAGTTTGGCACCTGCGGATCTTCGTGCATTTCGCGTCCGATTCCGTGGCCTACGAACTGTTCGACCACGCTGAAGCCTGCTTCGCGCACGTGCAGTTCCATGGCCTGGGCTACCTCAGACCAGCGTTTGCGGCGGCCGCATTCCCGGATCGCCAGGTACAGATTCTCTTCCCCGATTTTCATCAGCCGCTGCTTAAGCGGATCGATGTCTCCCACCGCGTATGTCCAAGCCGAGTCGCCGCACCACCCGTTCAGGCGGCACCCCGTATCGACCTTGACGATGTCCCCTTTTTCCACGCGCCGCGGGCCCGGAATACCGTGCACGACCTGCTCATTAACCGAAATACAGCAAACCGATGGAAACGGGACCTTGCCCGGAACCCCCTTGAACAGCGGCGTGGCGCCCGCTTCGGTAAACAACGATTCGACGACTGCATCGATTTCGTGCGTGCTGACGCCCGGCTCGATCATTCCGCGAATCAGACGATGCGCGTGGGCGACGAGGCGCCCTGCCTCGCGCATCAGTTCGATTTCCCGCGGACGCTTGAGCGAAATCACTCCACACACTCCCCCTGCTGAACGCCGGGCGACGCGGCCATGCGAAGCGTCCGTTCGAAGCCGCCGGGCCCGGTTACGATTCCAGCAGTCCTCCGTAATTGCGCATCACCAGATGGCTGTCGATTTTCTGCACGAGGTCGAGGCCGACCGAAACGACGATCAAGAGGCCCGTGCCGCCGAAAAAGCTGGCGATCACGAAGTCGATATTCAGGAACCCCTGAATGACCGTGGGGATCACCGCGACCAGCGCCAGAAACGCCGCGCCGACGTAGGTGATTCGCACCATGACGCGTTCCAGATACTCGGCCGTGCGCTTGCCGGGCCGGTGGCCGGGAATAAAGCTGCCGTAATCCTTGAGGTTGTTGGCCATGTCCTTGGGATTGAAGGTGATGGCCGTCCAGAAGTAACAGAAGAAATAAATCAGCCCGATGTAGCACATGTTGTAGACATAACCGCGCTCGCCGCCGAACGACGCATCGAGCTGTTCGATGATGAACCATTGTCCCATCGAAGTCGACCTGAGCTGTTGCAGGATCAGCGTCGGGAACATCAGCAAGCTCGACGCGAAAATGATCGGCATGACGCCCGCCTGGTTGACCCGCAGCGGCAGGAACTGTTTCTGCCCGCCCCAGACGCGCCGGCCGCGAACGTGCTTGGCGCTTTGCGTGGGAATCCGGCGCTGGCCTTGCGTGATGAAGATCACGCCGACGATGACGGCCACGAACAGCACCGCCAGGATCAGCAGCTTCTCGACCCCTGTGTCGCCCCCCAGTCCGACGTTCTTGGCCAGGTACGTCTCGTAGAGCTTGTTCAGGGCCTTCGGAATCCGCGACAGAATGCCGGCCATGATGATCAGGCTGATCCCGTTGCCGATTCCGTATTCGTCGATCTGTTCCCCCAGCCACATCAGAAAGATCGTGCCGGTGGTCATGGTAAAGGCGGCCACGATGGTCGGGTAGTTCCCGCTGTAGCTGCTATACAGAATGCCCCCCTGTCCCGCCATTTGCCGGGATAGAAACAGGAGCCACATGTAGCTCTGCACAAAACACAGCGCGACCGTCAGGTAGCGGGTGTACTCGTTGATCTTCTTGCGCCCTGCCTCTCCCTCTTTCTGCAGCTTTTCGAGGGGCGGATAAACGCTTCCCAGAAGCTGCAGGATGATCGAGGCCGAGATGTACGGCATGATCCCCAGGCCGAAGATCGTGCTGTTCCCGAAGTTTGAGGCCGAAAACAGCTCAACCAGTTCCAGCGTCTGCCCGAGCGAATCCCCGGGCGTCTGCAACTGCTTGAAGCTCGCGGCCATTTTCACCTGGTCGATGTGCGGCAGGGCAATGTAGAAGCCCATCCGGTACACGAACAGGAGGAACAGCGTGAGATAGATTTTCTTCCGCAGTTCCGGAATTTTGAAGATCGTCGCGAATTTGGCAAACATGAGCAGTTCATCCTCTCAGAGTGAAAGGACCGGAGCCTCCATTCCCCCGATACAGTTCCATCCGCCGAAGCGCAGCTCGGAACACACGAGATTCCAGTTCAAATGACGGTGTTCAAACGAGCCTTTCGGCCTGCCCCCCGGCAGCCTTGATCTTTTCCATCGCCGATGACGAAAACTCGTGCGCCTTGACGGTCAGTTTCTTCGTCAGCGTCCCGTTTCCGAGAACCTTGATCGCATCATACTTTTTGACGACCAGTTTTTTTTCTGCCAGTGCGGCCGGATCGACCGTGCTGCCGTTCTCGAACAGCTCTTCGAGGTCGGCAACGTTGACGATCGCCACGACTTTCGAGAAGAACTTGTTGCTGAACCCGCGCTTGGCCAGGCGCCGCACGAGAGGCATTTGCCCCCCTTCGAAGGCGAACCGGTGCGAATGGCCGGGATGGGCCGAGTGCCCTTTGTCGCCGCGCCCGGCCGTTTTGCCGTGCCCCGACCCCAGGCCGCGCCCCACCCGCTTGCGGTTTTTTCGCTTGACAATGCCGCGATGGACGTCGTTGATAATCATCAGATTGTCACCCCGCGCAGCCGCGCGATTTGATCTTTGGTTCTCAATTTCGTCAGAGCATCGACCGTCGCGCGGACGAGATTCATGGGATTCGTGGAGCCGCGGCTTTTGGTGAGCACATCGTGAACGCCGGCCGATTCAAGCACGGCCCTCACTGTGTTGCCGGCAATTACGCCGGTTCCGGGCAGGGCGGGAAGCCCCCCTTGACCACGCACGCGCAGCGGCGGATCTGGATGACCTTTTCCTGGCCTTCTCGACTTTCTCGGGATTCACTCGCCACGAAACACCTTGCGGATTAACGAACAATAGGTTTCTTCAACTAGAAATCCAGTCCACCGTCTCTCGCGGCGTCCGCGAGTGCGGCGATCCGGCCGTGGTAACGATACCTGCCGCGGTCGAATGCCACTTTCTTGATCCCTTTTTCGAGGGCCCGCACGGCGATGGCCTTGCCGATCTTGATCGCCGCCGCCTTATTGCCGCCATTTTCCCCCTCGGCGCACAGCTCGGTCTCGGCGGTGCTGGCCGAAACCAGCGAGTGCCCTTCGTGATCGTCGATGATCTGCGCGTAAATGTGCTTGTTGCTGCGGAAGACCGTCAGTCGCGGGCGCTCGGCGCTGCCTTTGATGCTCTTGCGCACGCGCCAGGCTCGCACCTGCCGCTGGTGTTGAATGCGTTTCGTGTTCTTCATGTTGCTGCCACCACGTGCGACCCTTGCGCCGCCGTCTGCCGGATTACGCTCTGATCACTAACCACCGCTTGCAAACGCCTTGCCCGCCTTCCGTCGCACGTGTTCGCCTTCGTAGCGGATCCCTTTTCCCTTGTAGGGCTCAGGAGGCCGCACCTTGCGGATCACGGCGGCGAACTGCCCGACCGCCTGCTTATCGGCGCTCGTCAGATGAATGTGAGTATTGTCGGGGAGCGTACACTTGACCGCTGCAGGAATCGGCAACTTGATGACGTTGGCGTACCCGACTTGCAGGTTCAGAGTCTTACCGCCGATCGACGCCTGATACCCGACCCCGATGATTTCCAGCTTCTGTTCGAACGGTTTAACGACTCCCGTGACCATGTTGTTGATGAGGCTGCGCGTCAGACCGTGCAACGCGCGGTTCTGCCGCTCGTCGTCGGGGCGCGTCACCACGATCTGCTTGGCCGCTTCATCGACCTGCACCTTCATGGCCGAATGAAACTTCAGCTTAAGATCCCCCTGGGTCCCTTTGACCGAGAGGATTCCACCGTCGACCTTGGCCGTCACGCCGGCGGGAAGCGGCACTGGTTTTTTTCCGATTCGAGACATTTTAGAACGTCCACTTTTGAAAGCTGAGGTCGCGAAACCGCAAACGACAATCAATCTCCAGCTCGAAAATTCGCGGTGCCCTGCGCTTGCGGTTTCACGGACAACAATGGATTACTCGACTTCACCAGATCGTGCACAGGACTTCGCCGCCGACCCCCTTGGCCTTGGCTTCTCGATTGCTCAAGATGCCCTGGCTGGTCGAAACGACGCTGATTCCCATGCCCTCCAGCACGACGGGCAGGTCGCCGGTCTTTTTATAAACACGTCGGCCTGGCTTGCTGACTCGCGTAATCTCCTGAATGATCCGCTCGCCGTTGGGGCCGTACTTCAGGTTGACGCGGAGTACCTTGGCCGGCTTTTGTTCAACGACTTCGAAATCCCAGATGTAACCTTCGCGGTGCAGCACCTGGGCGATGCCCACTTTCTCGTTCGACGAGGGAATATCGACAAAGGGCCGCTCGATCGCCACCGCGTTGCGGATGCGGGTGAGCATGTCGGCAATAGGATCAGTCATCATAGAATCACCAGCTCGCCTTCTTCACGCCGGGAATCAATCCGTCCAGCGCCATGTTACGGAAACACAGGCGGCACAACTTGAACTTGCGATAGACGGCGCTCGGCCGCCCGCACAACTGGCAGCGCCGTTCTCGCCGGCAACTGAATTTCGGTTTCCGATTCGCCTTTTCGATTTTCGCTTTGCTCGCCATGTGTTCCTCGTCGTCAATCTGTACTCACCGCCCCTGTACTCACGGCCCGGGGCTCCCGGCGGATGGCCGCACGCGGTTTCAGCCTGCCGTCAGGGGCAGGCCCAGTTCTTTCAGCAACACGCGTGCTTCGTCGTCGGTGCGGGCTGTCGTCACGAGCGATATGTGCATCCCCTGCGTGTGCGTCACCTTGTCGGCGTCGATTTCCGGAAACACCAGTTGCTCCGAAAGCCCCAGCGTGTAGTTCCCGTGGCCGTCGAAGGCACGGTGGCTGAGGCCTCGAAAGTCGCGCACGCGAGGCAGCGCCAGCGAAACCAGGCGATCGAGAAACTCGAACATCCGCCTGCCGCGCAACGTCACCTTGCAGCCGATTTCCATACCTTCCCGCAGGCGAAACGCCGAGATGGCCTTTTTGGCCTTCGTCACCAGGGGTTTCTGGCCAGTGATCGTGGCGAGGTGCCCCGTCGCCTCTTCGAGGCGCTTGCGGTCCTGCGCGGCCTGGCCGACTCCCATGTTGACGACGATTTTCGTCAGCCGGGGAAGAGAATGCGGGTTCTTGCGGCCCAGTTTCTCCGCCAGCCGGGGCTGAATTTCTTTTGTGAATCGATCCTGCAGTCGAGCCATAGTCGTTACCCACGTGCATCCGCCGCTTGCGCATCGGCAGACGATTTTCCTTTAATGCTTTGACTTGTGTAAACCGCCGTTTTCCTCCGGGACACCGCCGTCCAATGCCTCATCGAATCGCCCGTTCACGTCTTGCCGGCATATCGGGGACGGGGAGGGCTGACCGTCCCCAGATCGGCCTGGCACTTCTTGCAGTGCCGACCTTTGCTGCCGTCCGCCTTGTACTTGAACCCCACGCGGACGCCGCGGCCACACGTGTTACAGTAAAGCAGCACATTCGAGATGTCAATTGGCATCTCTCGCGACAGCCGCCCCCCCTGCGGGCTCTTGTGGTGCCCGCGACGCACATGCTTGTAGACCCGGTTGACCCCTTCGACGACGACTTTCTTCCCGCCGGCGACGATTTCGAGCACCTTGCGCGGGGAATCTCCGGCATCGTCCCCAATGAGCACCTGCACCAGATCTCCGCGTTTGATTTTCATGGCCTACACTACCTCGCTCGCCAGACTGATGATCTTCATGAATTTGCGGTCGCGCAGCTCGCGGGCCACCGCGCCGAAGATGCGCGTGCCCTTGGGATTGAGTTCGTTGTCGATGAGCACAATGGCGTTGCGGTCGAACCGCACGTAGCTGCCGTCGGCGCGGCGCGTCGGCTTGCGCACGCGGACGATCACCCCCCGCGCGACGTCGCCGGTCTTCACGGCGCCGCCGGGGAGGGCCTTCTTGATGCTCACGACGACCACGTCCCCCAGGCCCGCGTACCGGCGCCGGGTGCCGCCCAGCACCTTGATACAGTAGGCGACTTTCGCCCCCGTATTGTCGGCCACGTCCATCAACGACTGCATCTGAATCATGATCTTGTCCCGCCTCGATTCGCCCCGCCAGTTTGTATCTCGCTTGGTCCCGCCGCCGGCCCGTTACACCGTTTCGACGTGCACGGCGACCGACTTCTGTACGATCCGCACCAGGTTCCAGCGCTTGGTCTTCGACAGCGGACGGCTTTCGATGATCTCGACGAGGTCGCCGACGTGCGACTCGTTATTCTCGTCGTGCACGTAGCAGATCGTCTTGTCCCGCAGCGTCTTGCCGTACTTTTTGTGCCGGTACAGCCGCGGTACTTCGACGCGCCGCGTCTTCAAGGTTTTGTCCCGCGTGACTGTGCCAATCGCTCGCTTGCGCATAGGGTGTTTCGCTCTTGATCTCAGTTTGACGTTTGAATCTCGTGTTTGCTTTCGACCCTGTGTCTCCAGTACTGAGTACTCAGTACTACTTTTTTGCCAGTTCGCGTTCGCGCAAGACGGTATGGATCCTGGCGATCTCACGGCGTGTTTTACGCAGATTGCTGGGTGCGTCGAGCTTTTCCGTCGACGCCTGAAACTTAAGCTGGAACAATGCTTCCCGCGCTTCCTTCAGCGTAAACTCGAGCTGGTCGCTGCTCATTTCCCGCAGTTCGCTTGCATTGCTCATGCTATTCTCCCGGCCTGCGGCCGATCATTCTGACTCGCACCGGCAGCTTGTAGGCGATGCGCGACAGGCATTCCCGTGCGGCGTCCTGCGGCAGGCCCGCGACTTCGAACATCACGGTGCCTGATTTGACGACCGCCACCCAGTGGTCCGGTTCCCCCTTGCCTTTCCCCATTCGCGTTTCCAGCGGCCGGGCCGTGACCGGCTTGTGCGGGAAGATGCGGATGTACAACTTCCCGTCGCCGCGAATGTACTGCATGGCGGCGACGCGACAGGCCTCGATCGTCGTGGCCTTCACGTACCCCGCCTGCAGCGATTGCAGTCCGAAGTCACCCAGCGACACGCGGTTCCCGCGTGTTGCGTTACCTCTTATGCGTCTTCTTTGGCTTTTGCGGTGCTTGACCCGCTTTGGCATTAGCGCCATCGGTCGCTTCCTCTTCTGCGTAAGTGCCCAGGTTGATCCAGACTTTCACGCCGATCACCCCCTGGGCGGTCATCGCCTGTGCAAACCCGTAATCGATGTGCGCCTGCAGCGTCGAGAGAGGGATCGAGCCGCGGGCGGCTTTTTCGCACCGTGACATTTCGGCCCCTCCCAGACGCCCTGAAAGCTGCACCTTCACTCCATACACACCCGCCTCCATCACCTGATCGAGGGACCTCTTGATCGTGCGGCGAAAACTCGCCCGCTTCTCGAGCTGCTGAGCGATATCTTCGGCCACCAGTTGCGAGCTGCGGTTGGCGTTGTTGATTTCGATGATCTTCAAGTCCATCCGCCGGCCCGTCAGGTCTTCGAGTTCGCCCTTCAGCCGGTCGACCTCTTGCCCCTTGCGCCCGATGATGATGCCGGGCCGGGCGCAATGCAGGTGCACGATCACCTGATCGCGGGTCCGCTCGATTTCGATCTTCGGAATGCCGGCGAACAGGTACTTCTTCTTGATGAATTTGCGGATTTGGAAGTCTTCGACCAGCAGATCGCCGAACTCCTTCTTCGAGGCGTACCAGCGGCTGCGCCACGGTTCAACGATTCCGACGCGGAATCCGGTAGGTCGAGTTTTCTGTCCCATAGTGTTCGCTCTTCTCTCTTCGCTCTACTTTATTCTTTGGCGACTGCTTCTTTGGTGACTGCGGGAGGCGCGTCGATCGCGACGTTGATGTGTGCGAAGCGGCGCTTGATCATGTAGGCCATGCCGCGGGCCCGCGGCATGATCCGCTTGAACATCGGGCCGCCGTTGGCCCGGGCGTCGATCACCAGCATGCGGTCGACGTTGCGGGCACCCTGGTCTTCGGCGTTTGACATGGCGCTTTTCAAGACCTTTTCGAGCATCCGTGCCCCGCGGTTCGGCTCGTATTTCAGCAATTCGACCGCTTCACCCGCCCGCCGGCCCCGGATCAGGTTGGCGAAGGGACGAATCTTCGTCGCCGCGATGCGTGCAAACCGGTGTGATGCGCTGTAGGCCATAACTATTCGCCTCCCGACTTCCTCGACTCGATGCTGTCAAAATCCGATCGACATGAATCCCGCGGAAACCTAACTGGGCGGGGCTGCCGCTGTCGCTTCTTTTTTCGACCCCTTGCCGCTATGCCCGCGAAATGTGCGGGTGGGAGCGAACTCGCCCAGCTTGTGCCCCACCATTTCTTCCGTGATGTACACGCTGATGTGCGTCCGCCCGTTATGCACGAGAAACGTGTAGCCGATGAATTCCGGCGGAACTGTGCAGCGCCGCGCCCACGTTTTGATCGGCTCTTTGGAGCTCGAGCGTAGCCGCCCCTCCACCTTCTTCATCAACTTGGCGTCGACGAACGGACCTTTTTTCAGCGAACGTCCCATAACCTGACCTCACAAGAAAACTACAGTTTGAGCTGCCCATAGCGCCGCGACTTGCGGCGACGGATGATCGCCGACTTCGATGGTTTCCGCCGCTTTCGGGTGCGGCCACCCTTGGCGAGCTTCGCGGTCGGGCTGCAGGGATGCCGTCCCCCTTTGCTGCGCCCTTCGCCCCCGCCCATCGGGTGAGCGACCGGGTTCATCGCCACACCGCGCACGTGCGGCCGAATCCCCATCCGGCGTTTGCGTCCCGCTTTTCCCAGGCGGATCACGTTGTGTTCCGAAAAACCCAGCGCGCCGACCGTCGCCCGGCATTTGCTGGGGATGCGCCTGACTTCGCCCGACGGCAGGGTGATCTGCGCCCAGTCTCCCTCGCGAGCGTTCATCACCGCCGAGGTCCCGGCGCTGCGGCACAGCTTGCCCCCCTGGCCGGGCTGCATTTCGATGTTGTGGACGACCGTGCCGGGGGGAATGTTCTCGAGCGGCAGGCAGTTTCCGAGATTCGGTTCGATCGTCGCGCCGCTTTCGACCTTGGCGCCCGCCTGCAATCCTTCCGGGGCCAGAATGTACGACTTGCTGCCGTCGGCGTAGTGCAGCAGTGCCACGCGGCACGTGCGATTCGGGTCGTATTCGACCGAGGCCACGCGCGCCGCCACGCCGTCCTTGAGCCGTTTGAAATCGATCACCCGGTACATCTGCCGCGCGCCGCCCCCGCGATGCCGCACGGTGATTTTCCCATGCACATTGCGACCGCTCGATTTCTTCAATCGGAGGACCAGCGATTTCTCGGGCGGCTTCTTGCGATCGGTGATCTCGGCAAAATCACTGACCGAGGCGCCGCGGCGCCCGGCGCTGGTCGGTTTGTAAAATCGAATTCCCATGACACCACTCTTCCTGTGAACCGCGAATTCCCGATTTTCCGCTACTTTGCCTGCCCGTCTTGATCCGTAAAAACAATTAGAAGAAGGCGATCCGATCGTCGTCGTGCAGCTTGACAATCGCCTTCTTCCAGGGGCGAGTTTGAGCGTAAACGACTTTGGTCCGGCGGGGCTTGCCGACGCGATTTTGCGTTCGCACGGCGATCACCCGCACATTCCACAGCGCCTCGACCGCCTGCTTGATGTCGGCCTTCGTCGCCAGGGAATGCACTTCGAATGCGTAGGCGTTATGCCGCGTCGATACGTGCGTCCCTTTTTCAGTCACGAGCGGGCGCAGCACGACCTGGTAGGGTTCGAGGTTGACTCCATGCTGACTCACGACGGCCATGGCAATACTCCAAAAACGCGACGAACGAAAACCCTTTGTCGGAATGTCCCCGGTGTCCTCTGCTATCCAGCCTGCTTCTTGCCGCTACGAATCTTGTCGAGCGCCCCTTTCGTCACCAGAACCGCCTTCCGCTGCAGCAGGTCGTAGGCGTTCAGGTCGGCGGCTGGCGACACCGAAAGCTTCGGAATGTTGCGAGCCGACTTCCAGACATTGGCGTCATGCGTTTCGATGGTCAACAGGCACGACGAATCGGCAAGGCCCAGCGCCTTCAACATGCCGACGACCTCTTTCGTGCGGGGCGTCGCAATCGCCAGTTCGTCCAGAACCTTGACCTGGTTGTCCAAAAACTTGCTGAGCAGCGCCATCCGCGTCGCCAGGGCCACGGCCTTTCTGGGGAGCCGGTACGAATGGTCGACTGGCCGCTTGCCCCACGTATGGCCGCCGCCGCGACGGATCGGAGAGCGCTTGTTCCCCATGCGCGCCCGGCCCGTTCCCTTCTGTTTATACATCTTCTTCTTGCTGCCCTTGACTTCGCCCCGGTTCTTCGTCTGGGCGTTCCCCTGGCGGCGGTTCGTCTCGTACATCACGATGACGTCGTGCAAGAGCTGGCGGTTGACCTCTGCGGCCAGGTCCTGGGGGTCGAACTCGTAGGTTCCGACCTCCTGACCGGCTCGGTTGTGAATTGGCACGGTAATCATCGTTGACTCGATCTTGTAGTCTTGTATTCAGGCGGCGCTGGACACTTCTTCTTAGTCGCTTCGACCCCTCCGACTCTTCAACCCCTTCGCCTTCTTATTTGGCCTGCGATTTGCGTTTTTTCTTTGTCTGCCGGATCATGATGTAGCCGCCGTCCGGTCCGGGGACCGCGCCGTAAACGAGAATCACGTTGTTCGGCTCGTCGATCCGCACGACTTTAAGGTTGCGAACGGTGACCCGCTCGTTCCCCCACCGCCCCGACATGCGCTTCCCCTTCTTAATCTTGCCGCTGTTGCCGCGGTCGCAACCGTGCGAACCAATGCTGCCGCCGGCCCGGTGGTGGCGCTGCACGCCGTGGCTGGCCCGCAAGCCGTGAAAGTTATGCTGCTTCATGACGCCCGCCGTCCCGCGCCCCTTGATCATGCCGATGACATCGACGCGGGCCACTTCGGCCAGCAGGCCCAGCGTGAGCTTCTGGCCCACTTCGCAGGGCGAGTCTCCTTCTTCCAGGCGAAATTCGCGGATGTACCGCGGGGGCTCGCACGACGCCTTGGGCAAGGGATCGATCTTCAGCTCGGCCCGCGCCTTCGAGCGCTTGCTGCTGAGCGCGGCAACGTGCCCGCGTTCGGCGCGAATTGCCAGCCGCCGCGGCTTTTCGCCGTACCCGAGTTGCACAGCGCTGTAACCGTCGCGCTCGGCCGTACGGACCTGCAGCACGACGCACGGGCCGGCCTCGATGACCGTCACTCCGATGGCGCTGCCGTCTTCGGCATACACCTGCGTCATGCCGATTTTTCGTCCCAGAAGTCCCACTGCCATGGCTGACACCTGATCCTGATTCGCAACAGCCGGAAACAACAATACCGCAGGCAAACGCCGTTTCGTTCCCAGGGAGAAAGTCACGCGTGCGGAACGCGAACTTCCTCAACCGCAAGCCGGCAGAGAAACAACCACCTCTGACCGAAACCTGACGGCAGACACGATTTGCCGCCGGAGCACGGCAATCACTTGCCATTCCGGCGACACTTCCACCGAATCGAGCTATCCCCCCGCCGCCGAGGCTTTGATCTTGATATCCACCCCCGCCGGCAACGACAGCTTGTTGAGCGCGTCGATCGTCTTGCCGGTGGGCTGGATAATGTCAATCAACCTCTTGTGCGTGCGGATTTCGAATTGCTCCCGCGACTTCTTATCGATGTGCGGGCTTCGCAACACCGTGTAACGCTCAATCCGGGTGGGAAGTGGGATCGGACCATGAACGATTGCGCCCGTTCGCTTGGCCGTGTCGACAATCTCGGTTGCCGACTGGTCGAGCACGGAGTGATCATACGCCTCCATGCGGATGCGAATTCGTTCTTGTTTCTTCCCAGCCACTCCCCAACTCCCTTCACGGAAAACGACTTAACGCATTTGGTCGGAACAGGCCGACTCGGCCTGTACCGACACCGCCCCCGCCGTCGCCGGACCGCGGGAAGCTCAGGATCGTAGTCGTGATTTGCCGCTTTGTCAATAAATCGAGCCTGACTTTCCCGTTTTTTCGAAAACCGCCCGCCTGTACCGCCTCGGCACTCTGGGAAATTACGCGAAGCCGGGTGGCGTGAATCGTTTCCGGCGCGGCAAATCTCCCGGAATTGTCGATATCCCCAGTACGCCGCGCCCGGTCGTCATCGGGCGTGTTGCCGGCTTTCGGATAAGCCCTCATTTTCAGCGAATCTCCCGAAGGATCGAGATGATGTCCCTGACCATTCATTCGCCGCGCCGCGGCGTTACCGCTCGTTTGGTTCTCGTCGGACTGATGTCCGTGACCGCTGCCAGTGCCGTCGCCGTGGGCCAGTGGTCGTACCACGTTGTTCCGGGCCGCGGTCAGAAGGTCAAGGAAGTCGGCGACGACTTCGAAGATCCGGAATGGGGCTATCTCGACAATGTGCCGAAAGCCAGCTCGAACATCGATAGTGACGACCGGCTTCCTGCTGGAATCTCGAAGAATCAGCGCGTTTACGAAAGCACCTATCG
>JACQFH010000121.1 GCA_016200145.1 Planctomycetia bacterium
CATTATACGCTCGCGGCGTCATGCCCGCTCAAGAATCCCCAAGTCGATGGCCTGGGCTGACATAGGGGCGTCCCTTAGGGCCTGACGCACGGTGTGCCGCCTACTTTTGTTGGGCCGCGGACGGTTGTTCGAATCGGCTGATTGACAGAAACCCCACCGGCAAATTCGTCTGGCCGGTGAGTGCCAGGTCGGCGAGGGCTTCACCCAGGACGGTGGTGAATTTGAACCCGTGGCCCGAAAAGCCGGCGCCCACAACGACGTTCTTCAACACGGGATGGCGATCGATACAGAAGTGGCTGTCGGGGGTCTTGGTATACATGCAGACGGAATGGGTCACTGGTTCCGGGTCGATGCCCGGCAGAAATTCCCGTGCGAAGGCGCTCACTCGGGTCAGATCGGCAGGATGCAGCCCGCGGTCGACCGTCAGCGGATCGCGCACCTCTTCGCCTCCCGTGTGCTCGGCCAGCTTGATCGTCTTGCCGTCCAGACGCGGGAAACCGTAGAACTGTCCTTCGGGCGTTTCGAAAAAGAACGTCGAATTCCCCTGATCGACGTCGTACTCCTTCTGCGCCGCGAACCAGAAAACCGGTTTCCGCACGACGCGCAGCGTCTCGCTCCACGCAGGGGCGCCCGGCGCAGAGCCTGCTCCGCCCAGCACCTGGCCGGCCCAGGGACCAGCCGTGATGACGAGGCTCGCCGCGGAATAGGTTCCCCGGTCAGTCGTGACGGTGACGCTGCGGCCGTCGGACGACCAGCCGGATACGGTCTCGCCGATCCGCAACATGGCGCCGTGACGAACCGCCGCAGCGACGTGCGCCGAGACGCAATTTTCGACTTCGAGATAGCCCGCCTCGGGTTCAAAAACGACGGCGAAATTGTCGTGAAACCGATAACCCGGAAAGCGCAGCCGGGCTGCGCGCGCGTCGAGCCGTTCGACGGGCAAGTGATGAAGCTGCGCCGCAAGGGTTGTCCCGGCGACCGATTCGCAGGCCGGGTCGCCGGCGATGAACAGGCCCACCGGGTGCAGCAGCATTCGGCCCGTTTCGCGCTCCAGCTCGTGCCACAGGTCGTAGGCCCGGTGCAGCAAAGGGACGTAGTCGGGGTGCTCGAAATAGGCCTTGCGGATGATTCGCGTCTGGCCGTGCGAGCTGCCGCGGTCGTGGGCGATGCCGAACCGCTCGATTCCCAGGACACGTGCACCCCGCCGCGCGAGGTGGTACAGCGCCCCACTGCCGAATCCGCCGAGTCCCAGTACGATAGCGTCGCAGGTGTTCGTCATAGCGGTCGTAGGTCAGGCTGTGCCTGACGCGATGTGCGTCCTCACGAAATCACCATACCCAAGGCCAATGCGCACGACATCTATCGACGTGCTCAGACCGCAAATCAATCACATTGGCCTGTCGTCCGTTATTGGCTGACGAGGGCGCATTGCGTCAGGCAAAGCCTGACCTACAACTCTACTTTGATTCGGCTGCTTTGCTTGCAATTGTGGCCAGCAGATCGCGCGTTGCGACCAGCTCGCCGGTCAGGCCGTCGATCAGGCTACCGGGGCCGGATGCCGCCGGGCGCCCGGGCAGGACTTCCCAGGTGTAGGTCTCGACCTCCAGGTGGGGTGCGTAATCGAGGCCGGCCACCGATTCGAGAGCCTGGCGCAGTTCGTTGCGGGTCGTCCGCAGCGGACCGAGCCGTTCGGCGTTCACAGGCACGTGAAAGTGAATTCGCCACGCGTCGGCGTCGCGAAATTCGGCCCGAGGCCGGAGGGCGAGTTCTTCCGTCAGGTCGGTCTGGCGGACAACGGCGCCCCCTTTCGCCCGGGCCAGCGTCTGGTGCAAGTAGCGCTCTTCGACATATCCGGCGAGCGCCTGCCGCCCCGCTTCGTTTTCCGCCGGCCGCTCGAGCTCGAGCGCGCAGGTAATGTGCATTTTATTGATCCGCACGCCTGCGGCGGCCAGCCGGGCAATCGACTGCGGAATGTCCTCGAATTCGACGGCCTGGTGGCAGACGTCGTAGCATAACCCCAAGTGGTTGCGTGCCGCGGCAGCAGCATCGCGCGCGCCGGCAAGCTGCCCGATTCGTGCGAACAAATCGACAGCCTCGTCGGTGGTTTCGAC
>JACQFH010000128.1 GCA_016200145.1 Planctomycetia bacterium
GGTGGAAGGTCAGTTGGCCTGTCAGTTGCATCAGGCCGTGTTCGCTCTGGAACAGACGGTCGACTCGACGAAAGACAAGGCGCTGGCCACGGCCCGCCAGGCACTGTGTGACGACCTGCGACTGGCGGCGCAACTGGCGGATAAAGCCACCAATACCGCGAAGTCCGAGGTGTCCCAGGTGCAGCAGGCCTTGGGCACGGCTCTGGCCGACGCCGGCAAGGCAGTGGCCAAGGTCGACGGCTTGGCCAACGGCGCCGTTAGCAAGGTGGACAAGGTTGAAGATGAAGCCGCACGAGAGCTGGCCCACATCTCCAAGGTAATTGGCGATGTGCAAATTACCGGGAATGTCCTCGCAAACGCTGGTGTGAGTGCCGAGGGTTCGGCCAAAGTCGGCAATCTTTTCAAATCGACGGTCGACGTAGATTCGAGCACGCAGACAGCCATCAAGTTGCGCGGCGCGATTCACGAAGCGTTTGCCAAGCCGTACGTGTCTCACGTCGACCTGGTGACGGTCACGTCGCAAACTCCGCCAGCGGACTTGAAGGAACAGGCGGCCGCGTCGGCTGTTGCCAAGGGGATGACGTTTGTCGGCGGCTACTGGAACTGGAATTCGGTCGATGGAAAATTCGACTGGGTCAACGGGATGGCCCGGCGAGCGCCGGCGGGATGTCACTGGGTGCCTGGACAATGGGTTCAGACCGACAATGGATTCGCGCGTGTGCCGGGAGCTTGGGTGTCGGATAAGGCGTCCGGCCCGGCGAAGGTGCAAAACTTGCCGATGGTCACGGATCTGGGAAGGAAAGGCGCGCGGCCTGGCGTGGATCGGTTCTGGATCCCGCCCAGCCACGCCAACGTGAACGGCAAACTCCAGGAGACGGCTGGCTTCTGGTCGAAGGCAACTTCCCAGAATTCCAAGCTGGTCTGGGTGCCGGGCCAGACGATCGCGATGCCTGGAAAGACCGTTTTCGTAAACGGGTACTGGGACCATCGGCTGACGGAGCGGGGCGTCCTGCACGCTCCGGTCGACATCAGCGAGGGAGCGAATTCGCAGGCTGCTTCGGCGCTCGCTTCCGTTGTGAAGTTGGATATACAGCGAGTGTTCCTGCACACGTTCGTCGACGGGAAGACCCAGCACTATCTGTTCGGGAATTTCTACGGAGCGGCAGCCGAACAGGCGGGGATCAAGTCGTGGGTCGCCTCGGCAACCGGTGTGAAGGGATACGATCCGCTGTTTGAACATTACGATCGGACGTACGCCGCTGCAGGTGGCAATCTGGCGGCGCGGCTGATGGGCTGGAACCAATTCTTCCAGCAGAATCCGCAGCTCTGTCCTCCGGCGACGCTTCCTGAGCTGGCGCAGTTCCTGAAAGCCAATCCGTCCGGTCAGGCGCGGACGGCGGCGGTCCTCGTCTCGGGCCTGGATGCGCAGGCCGGTCGGCAACTCGTGGCTGCCGGTGACATCGACGGCAAGGAATTGACGATGTTGCAGGCGACACTGGGGTCATTGAATACGAATCTGGTTTCTGTCGGTTCGCTGACGGGAACCGGCGCCGCGTCGTTGACGAATCTGACGGGGTCAAGTTCAGTCCTCGGCGGGACCGTCGGCGGCCTCAGCGGCAATCTGGGACTCGGTAACACGGGCGCGGGGGCCATCGGCGGCCTCGGCGGTATGACCAGCATCGGCGGCACCGGAGGTCTGGGTGGCGTCGGTGCCGTCGGCGGCCTTGGCGGCGTCGGCGGAGTTGCCGGCGGCGTGGGTTCGGTCGGCGGAATCGGCGGCGCATCGGCCGTCGGCGGCGCCAGTGGCTTGCTCGGAGGAGCAGGAGGAGTTGGCGGACTTCTCAAATAGAGGAGCCCTGCTCATACCCCAAGTGAGCGACAATTGATACGCGGGGCATCGCCCCGTTCCGAGCGACAATCAAGGTTGTCGCCTGGGCGGGGCGATCTCCTTTTCGTCGTCGCCACAAAGCGCACTTGGCCTTTGCCGGCGGTTGCAGGCAGCCTACGGGAAGTCGCGATCCATAAAGTAATACAGCCAGTTTTCAAATCCGGGGCTGCTCGGCGACATGTTGGGTTGCGACCAGACTTCGACGTCGTCGAGCCGCACGCGAATTGATGCCGACGTCATCCGGGCGTGGGCGTATTCCCAGCGCAGCTTCCCTTCAGCGTCGCGGCGCGCCTCAATCAGCAGGAGCAAGTCGGGATTGGTGCCGGTGGAGGTCATTCCGAAGATCGCGCCCAGCGGCAATTTCGTATCGGGATCGGCATATTCGAACAGGGGTTTCACCATAAAACGAGTTTCGGCGCCGCCGTTCCCCTCGGCATTGACGTTCAGCCGACCCGTAAACCGGTCTTTGAGGGCTTTGATTTGGAGCGTTCGCGCCCGGACTTTGTCGGCGGGGGCATCGGAATTGGAGAACGGGGCGAACCTGACACCTGGAGTGCGAGTCTGAAACTCTCGGCCGACCGGCCATTTGACGGACAGCAGGTTCTCGGAGAGCGACGCGAAGCAAATCGTCCACATCTGGCCACCGCCGTGGTTGTTCCCTTCGACTTTTTGGAACGCGACGGGACGGCTGCTGCGAGTCCAGACCCAGAGAGTTGCGTCGGGAATGAACCTCTCTTCATCCGAGTAACGAAAAACGGGATTCGCAACGAGTTCGACCTGCTGCTCGCCGGTCGCCCGTTTCGTGACGACGATCTTCGTTCCCTCGGCGTACTCCCTCATCCATTTCGTGTAGCGGTTCTTCCGTTCCTGGGCTGCCTGCTTGTGTGGGTCGACTTCGTCGTCGGCCGCGATGTGCGGGCCCAAAACTATCGTCGCCAACAGAAAACCGACGGCGCATAACGCACGATTCGTGGAAACTGACATGGCGGGGTTGGCCTTCTGCGAGACTAAGACATTTTGTTTGAATTGAATGATAGACGGCATGTCGGCTGAAATCAATTGGCCGATTCTGTGAAATTCTCACAGGCGCGCCCGTCAGAAAGCGGTATCAGGCAACCGGCTTCCTGACGGGCGCGGCGCGGCCGAAAACTGGGCCGGATTCCGGTACCCCGGCGCCATGTCAACGGAGCGGCAGGCTGGAAAGGCTGACTTGCTGCCGTTACGATTCGGCCGTTTCGAAATGTTCGTTGCTGGAGACATTCGTTCGATGGCTCGTGTTCTGATCACCGATAATCTGTCGGCCGCCGGCCTGCGGTGCCTTAAAGAAGCTGGCCTGGAAGTCGACGTTCGCAGCGGCCTCAAGCCCCTGGAAGTCCGAGAGGCGCTCAAAGAAGTCGACGGCATTATTATTCGTTCGGGCACGACGCTGACCGAAGAGCTGCTCAAAGACCAGCCGCGCTTGAAGGTGATCGTGCGGGCCGGGGTGGGAGTCGACAACATCGACCTGTCGGCGGCGACCCGCGAGGGAATTGTGGTGATGAACACGCCCGCGGGCAACACCACCAGCACCGCCGAGCATACGATCGCCATGCTGCTCGCCCTGTCGCGCAATATCGCCCCCGCGGCCGCCAGCATGAAGGCCGGCAAGTGGGACCGCAAGTCGTACACCGGCACGCAGCTCGCCGGCAAGACGCTGGCCGTCGTCGGGCTCGGCCGAATTGGCCTGGCCGTCGCCAAACGTGCCGTCGGGCTCGAGATGAAGGTCATCGGGTACGATCCGTTTCTGTCGGCCGAGCGGGCGGCCGAGCACGGGATCGAAGTCGTCCGCCAGGTCGACGACCTCATCGACCGTTGTGATTTTCTGACGGTGCACACGCCGCTCACCGATGAAACCAAAGGACTCATCAATGCCGAACGCCTGGCCCGCATGAAAAAGGGGGCGCGGATCATCAACTGCGCCCGCGGCGGCATCGTCGACGAGGCGGCCCTGGCAGATGCAATCGAAAAGGGGCACGTGGCCGGCGCGGCCCTCGACGTGTTCGTGCAGGAACCGCCGGGCGACGATCGCCTCGTCAAGCTGCCTGGTGTGCTCACCACGCCCCATCTGGGCGCTTCGACCGACGAAGCACAGGAGCTCGTGGCGGTCGAGGCCGCCGAGATCATCAGCGGCTTCCTGCTGCGGAATGAAGTCCGCCACGCCGTCAACATGGCGCCCCTCTCGGCGGCCGAAATGGCCGACATGCGGGCGTATCTCGATCTGGGCCGGCGCCTGGGGCTGCTCTTGGCGCAACAGAACAAGGGGGCCGGGTTGCGGGCCGCGCATCTGATGTACCGCGGCGAAGCGGCGACCAAGAACACGCGGCTGATCACGTCGAGCTTCGCGGCCGGCCTGCTTGAAACGGCCCTCTCGGAACACGTAAATATCGTGAATGCCGAGATGCTGGCCAAAGAACGCGGCATCCGCATTACCGAATCGGCGTCGTCGGACGTCGGCGATTTTTCGACCATGATCCGCGCCACGATCGAAACCGACGCCGGGGAATTGACCGCCGCGGGAACCATTTTCGGGAAGCAGTTTCTGCGGCTGGTGCGGCTGGGCACGTTCAGCCTCGACGCCTACCTCGACGGCACGCTGCTGATCTACAAACACCGCGACGTGCCGGGATTGATCGGCTTCATCGGCACGATTTTCGGCCGCCACCAGGTGAACATCGCCCACATGGCTCTGGGACGCGAGAAGAATGAGCCGGGCGGAGACGCCGTCGCCGTGCTGAATCTCGACAACGAACCCTCCGCCGCGGCGCTCGACGAAGTGCGTAAGCACCCGGAGGTGACGGGCATCGAAGTCGTGAAGCTGCCCCCCGCCGGCGCCCCGCTCCCGTGGCTGGTCGGCGGTTAACACGGCTTCGGATGAATTTCGGTCGTATCCGAGTTCAATCCGTGTTTCATCCGTGGCTAAGAAAATCCGTCCTCGGGGACGAACGCGCGCTTACCTGTTCCCCCTGAGGCGGACTTCGCGATCCTCAGCGGGTCGCGGTTAAACGATCGAAAGTGCACAATGGTGAGATGTCGGCAGCACGCTCACACCATACGAGACCTGATCCATGGCTACTCATGTCACGCGCAGGCGTTTTCTTGCACAATCGGCAGTGGGGCTGGCTTTGCCGGCCGCGGTGCTTTCCAGCTTCCGGCCGCTGTGGGCCGCGGATGAGCCGTACGATCTGCTGATCTCGGGCGGCACTGTCGTCGACGGCACCGGCGGCGGTCGAATCAAAGCTGACGTCGGTGTGAGGGGTGGCAAGATCGCCAAGGTGGGAGCGATCGGCGCGGCGCCGGCGACGAAAAAGCTCGACGCCACGGGACGCATCGTCTCGCCCGGCTTCATTGACATCCATACCCACAGCGATCGTACGCTGCTCGCGGACGGTCTGGCGCAAAGCGCCGTCCGGCAGGGGGCGACGACGCACGTCATCGGAAACTGCGGCAGCTCTCCTGCACCGAGAAACGAATCAGCAAAGGCCGGCGAACGTTCGTACCGCACGTACAGCGAGTATCTGGCGACACTGGGCGACGCTGGAGTCTCAGTCAACGTCTGTGGACTCGTTGGCCACAACACGATTCGCGAAGCGGTGATGGGGATGCAGAACCGGCCCCCGACCGAAGTCGAAATGAAGAACATGCAGGATTGGGTGGCCGAAGCGATGCGCGGCGGTGCGTGCGGCATGTCGACGGGCCTCGTTTCTCCCCCCGGAGCGTGGTCGAAAACCGAAGAGATTATCGAGCTGGCGCGCATCGCCGGACAGCATGGCGGAATTTATGCTTCGCACATGCGCGGCGAGGCCCGCACCGTGGTCGACAGCGTGCGCGAGGCGCTGCGGATCGGCCGCGAAGGACAGGTGCCGGTGGAAATTTCCCATCACAAGGCAGCCGGCCGCGAGAACTGGGGCAAGACCCGGCAGACGCTGCCGCTGATCGAGGCCGCGCGCCGCGAGGGGGTGGCCGTGCATCTCGACGTCTATCCTTATCGGGCGGGAAGCGCGGGCCTGTCGCAACTTGTACCGCCGTGGGCGCACGAAGGAGGCGAAGGCGAGATGATCGAGCGGCTGAAAAATTCCGACTCACGGCGACGCATCGCCCGCGATATGGCCGAAGGAACCGACGACTGGCCCAACTTCTTCACCGTCAATTGGGACGACATCCAGATCACGTCGGCCCAGACCGAGGGCAATCGGGAATGGGTCGGCAAGAAAGTCGGCGACGTGGCCCGTGCCAGGAAGTGTTCGGGTGTCGAGGCGTGCATTGACCTGTTGATCGAGGAGCGCGGCCGGATCGGCATGATCAATTTCGTAATGGACGAAGACGAGATGCGAGGCGTGATCAGGCACCCGTTGGCGATGATCGGCTCAGACGGGTTCGCCGTCTCGGCGGAAGCCCGGCAGGGCCAGCCTCACCCGCGCTGCTACGGTTGTTACCCGCGCGTCCTGGGGCGCTACTGCCGGGAACTCAAACTCTTCAGCCTGGAAACGGCGATCCACAAGATGACCGGCATGCCGGCGACGCAGCTCGGGCTGTCCGGGCGCGGCGTGCTGAAGGAAGGACACGCGGCCGATCTGGTGGTGTTCGACTTCGACAAGATCATCGACAAGGCGACTTTCGATGATCCCCACCAATACCCGGAAGGGATCGACTCGGTGATTGTCAGCGGCCAACTCGTCGTGCACCAGGGTGAACACCTTGGGGGGCGCCCCGGAAAGGTTCTGCGCCCTGAGCGCGGGTAAGGCGGCGAGCGTCCGGTGCGGGGCCACGAAGACAAGGAGAGGGGGAGAGACGCAGAAAGTTAGAAAGTGGGAGGATGGAAGATCGAGGATGGAGGATCGCGGACGGACGGGGCGGGACATTACAAGCACTTCCATCCTCCATCTTCGATCGTCCATCGTCCGTGCATTCCACCCCTCCTGAATATGCGGTTTGGCAGCCTAACAGCGTGTCCTCTCAAGGACTTGCGGTTGAAGCCCGAAACAGTAGAGGGGCAATTGCCCTGTCGCCGTATCTCGTTACCCCACCTTGACCACCGTAAAAGCCGGCTGGTATACTGAGAATCTGCCCACGGAAGACCACGCCGCCCAGGGACAGACCGGCTCAAGAGTTTTCCGGGAGCATGATTTCGATGCAACACGTGAACCGCAGACAGTTTCTGGAAAACTCCCTGTGCGCCGCAGGCGCCCTGTTGGCGCTGCCTGCGGTGGGGTCGGCGGCTATTCTTCCGGGGATCGAGACGGTCGTCGCGCCGCTGATCACCGGCGAAGAAAAGAACGCCCAGCCCGATCTGTGGGCCCTCGAGATTCGCTTCAAGCCGGTACGGATGATTCAGGTTGAGTTGAACGACCCGAAAGCCACCAAAACCGGCAAAGTTCTTGTATGGTACCTGGGTTACCGTGCCGTCGTTCGCAGCACCTCGGGAGTTCCGGATTCCGCCAGCGCTGAAGACCGCCCCATTTTTGTTCCCGAATTGACGCTGGTAATTGACGGGAAAAACGGACCGCAGGTGTATCACGACCGGGTCGTGCCGTCGGTTCAGGCCCAGGTCAACAAGCGCGATCGGCACAAATACAAAAACTCAGTTGAAATTGTCGGGCCAGTTCCCAAAATAACACCCGACGGATCGAAGGCGCTGGCGTCACTCGATGGCGTCGCCACGTGGACCGGCATCGATCCCGATGTCGTTTACTTCACGGTTTATTTTTCGGGATTCTCGAACGGTTACAGAGTGACCGCCGGTCCCGACGGAGAGGAAATCGTCACCCGCCGCACGCTGGCCCAGAAGTTCTGGCGTCCGGGCGACCGGTTCGAGCAAAACGAAGAGGAAATCCGGCTCCAAGACGAGCCGAAATGGATCTACCGCTAGCGGCACTTTGTCGCCGGCGGCAACAGTCAGGAAAGGTCAGGAAAGGTAAAGTTCGGACATGGCACACAAGAAGGGGCAGGGATCGACCCGCAACGGTCGTGATTCTCGTTCGCAGCGGCTGGGCATCAAGAAGTTCGGCGGCGAAGCGGTCATTCCCGGAAACATCATCGTTCGGCAGTGCGGCACGAAGTGGCGTCCCGGCCGGAACGTCGGCTTGGGGAGCGACTACACGATCTTCTCGCTCATCGAAGGCAAGGTGTTCTTCGATCAGGAAGGCCGCCGCGTCAACGTTGTACCGGCCGCCGCCGGCGCGAACTGAGCCGCACCTGTAGCCGAACTCGCCAGAGTTCGGGCAACTCGGCAACGCTGGCAGAGGGCGGAATTCTCACGAATTCCGCCACGTCGCGTGCAAGGTAGCGGAATTCGTGAAAATTCCGCACCATCTACCGCCGCGCCAGGTCGAGGCACAGCAGGTGGTAGTCGTGGCCCGACCGGCCCGTGGGGTCTTTGATCTCGCGGGCGACGTTCAGGTACAGCCTCTGGCGTGAGAGCACCGGCGCCGCCCATGAGGGATATCCCGCCTCGGGGTAGTGGACGCGCGAGATTTCGCGGAACTCGCGGGGATTGACGTCGACGAGCGCCAGCACGCCCCGTTCGCCCAGGACGATGAACTTGCCGTCGGCCAGAATTGCCGAGCCGCGCCCGTAATATTTGGGTTCATTGCGGCCCCGTCCGTCTTTGGGATCGGGCTGGTCCCCCGTGTCGTCTTCGTGCGTCTGCCACATCAGCTTGCCCGTATCGCGCTCGATGCAGCGAAACGACGACCCCACTTCGTGCCGGCCGCTGAAGCCATACAGAGATCCGTCGTGGTGAATCGTCGTCGACCAGTGAGTCTGCATGGCGTCGACGTCGCTCCAGATTTCGGTGCAACCCTTGCCGTCGGGCTGCACTTTCAGCAGGACGGCCCCTGTCTCATACGCAGCCGAAAGAAAGACCAGATCGCCGGCAACCACCGGTCGCGCGGCATTGACCGAATCGTGAATTGTCGACCGGAACCAGAAGCTGAAATTGACCTCTCCAGTCGCCGGATCGAGCGATACGAGCCCAGGCCGCATGAAACACAGCACATGCCGTTTGCCATGAATGGTGGCGGCCAGCGGCGTGGCGTAACTGGCGAGTTTGGCGGGGGGCCGATCGCGCTCGATGCGCACCGGCGGCGCGGGAAAGGTCTCGGGGCCGACTTTCTGCCACAGCGTCTTGCCGGTCGCGGCGTCGAATGCGACCACGCCCGCCTCCGGGTGCCCTCCGACCATGACGATCAACCGCCCGTCTTCGAGGAGGGGACAGGCTCCGACGCCGAAAAACGCCGGCGGAATCCGGAAATCCTCCGCCGTTTTGCGCTGCCAGACCTGCTCGCCGTCGTCGAGTTTCCAGCAGGTGAGCACTCCTTCTGCGCCAAACGTGTAGCAGCGGTCTGCGGTCAGCAGCGGCGCGCAGCGCGGCCCGCCGTTGTAGCCATACGGGTCGATGTAATCGGTCGGATAATCCTTCTTCCAGAGGCGCTTGCCTGAGTCGGCCTCGAGGCATTCGACCACTTCGTTGTCGCCCGAGAA
>JACQFH010000129.1 GCA_016200145.1 Planctomycetia bacterium
CCCTACGAGTGGTACGACACGCCGAACCTGCACTTCATGTCGATGCTCGATTTCCGCGAACTGGTGAACGTCGTCGGGGGGAGAATCGTCAAAGAAGCGCCGATGATCCGGGGCCGCATCGTGGACCGCGCCTGGGCGGCCAACTGGCGGGCTGAATCGGCGCTGTACGTCCTCGAAAAAGAACGCCGCGCCACCCCGCGCACCGCGGTGTAGTTGATGCCTGAATCCCCAAGCTACGATTGCCTGTGTGCCGGGATCGTTGTGGCCGATTTTGTCTGCGCGCCGGTTTCGGGCGTGCCGGCGGCGGGCGGGCTGGTGATGACCGACTCGATCTCTCTGGCGATCGGGGGCTGCGCTTCCAACGTGGCCACCGACCTGGCGAGGATCGGCCGCAGCGTCGCCGTGGTTGGACGCGTCGGAAACGACATGCCCGGCCGTTTCGTGCGCGAGCAGTTGGCCGCCGCCGGAGTCGAGACCAGCCGGCTCGTTGAAACGCCCGGGCACCAGACCAGCGGCACGCTGGTGATCAACGTGCGCGGCGAAGACCGCCGCTTCATCCACACGTTCGGGGCCAACGCGGCGTTCGACGGCACCGAGATACCCGCCGGCCTGATCCGCCAGGCGCGATCGCTCTATGTGGGAGGCTTCTTCCTGATGCCGCGCCTCACCGCCGAGCGGGTCGCCGACCTCTTTCGCCAGGCCCGCGAGTTGCGGGTGCCGACCGTGCTCGACGTAGTGATTCCCGATCCGAAAAACTGCTGGGCGGAGCTGCAGAAAGTGCTGCCCTGGACCGACGTGTTTCTGCCCAACGTTGATGAGGCCTGCCAACTTACGGGCCTTGCCGATCCGCTCGAACAGGCCCGCGCGTTTCGTGCCGCTGGCGCGAAAACCGTCGTCGTGACGTGCGGCGGAGAGGGGTCCGTCCTGGCCACCGAGTCGATGACGTTGCGGTCGGGGCGGTTTCCGGTCGAGTTCGTCGACGGCACCGGCTCGGGGGACGCATTTGCCGCCGGGTACATCTCGGGGCTGCTCGACGGGTGTTCGGCCGAGCGCTGCCTGGAGATCGGCAGCGCGCTGGGCGCCAGTTGCGTCCGCCGCGCCGGCGCGACGACCGGCGTCTTTACCCGGGCTGAACTGGCAGAGTTCTTGGCACAGCATCGGCTGCCGGTGGAGCGCTTGCCGAGTTGATCACGTCCACCATTTGCCGCAGCCGGCCCATGTCTTTCCGGTTGAACTGAAACACCAGGCGCGGCAGATCCTGCAGGTGCGGATCGTCGGATTCCTGGGGCAGGGCGCTGGATCTCACGATCGGCTTGGTCATGATGTCGCGGAACTCGTCGTTCAGGCGCGCGATCATGTCGTCCCCCAGTTCGTGATTCAGGCGGATCACGAGCTTGCGGCGCACGTACCGCATGCTGTGGTACACGCTGTAGAATTTGAGGAGCTCGCGCACAGCCGCCTCGACCGAATCGACGATCGTGAACAGCGACATGTCGGCTGGAGAGATCAGTCGATTCCGCAGCATTTCGTGGGAGAGATATTCGCGCCACCCGCTCCAGTACGCGCCGCCAGGCTCGTCGACGCAGATGATGGGCATCAGGTCGCGCTTGCCCGTCTGGACGAGTGTCAGCGTTTCGAAGCCTTCGTCCTGCGTGCCGAACCCGCCGGGAAACAGCACGATCGCGTGCACTTCCTTCACGAACAGCAGCTTGCGGGTGAAGAAGTACTTGAAGTTGATGAGCTTTTCATCGGCGGCGATGATCGGATTGGCTTCCTGCTCGAAGGGGAGCACGATGTTGAGGCCGAACGACATCTCGCGCCCCGCCCCCAGGTGCCCGGCTTCCATGATCCCCGGGCCGCCGCCGGTCACCACCATCCATCCTTCCTCGGCAATCCGCCGGCCGAATTCCACAGCCATCTGGTAGATGCGCGTCTCGGGGGGCGTGCGCGCCGAACCGAACATCGTGACCTTCCGCCGCAGCCGGTAGGGCTTGAAGACCTTAAAGGCATACCGCAGCTCTTTGAGCGCGCGGAGGATGATCTTGAGGTCTCCCTGGGTTGTATGGTCGGTGACGAGCTTGTCGGCCACGTGTTTGATCTGCTCGACCAGGGCGTCCGGGCCCAGAGGTTCGAATTCGACCGATTGCAGGGCCGAAAGTACGTCGCTCTCGGACTGGTCGGGGCGGGATTTGGGAACTGGATCGGCCATGCAAAGTCTTTCGCCACGCGAAACGAACTGACGATTTCCCTATTATATACGCGGCGCGCAGCGCCGGGGTGCAGCATCGGAGACGTGCCCCGGCCGCTTTTTCGGCGGCCGGGGCACGTCTTGCAACCGTTTCAACCCGACCGGCCGCGGAATTTGTCGGCCGGGTATTTTTTCGCGTTCTTGACGAGCTTGGCCAGCACGGCCTCGCTCAGGTCGAGGTCGAGCGCGTTGACGAGGCTGAAGAGGTAGCAGCAGACGTCGGCGATCTCGTCGGCGATGTCGCCGCGATGGGCCGGGTCTTTGCCGCGGTCGATCGATTCGCCCACGTCGAGCCACTGGAAATGCTCCATCAGCTCGGCGGTTTCGATGGCCAGCGACATGGCCAGGTTCTTGGGGGTGTGAAACTTCCGCCAGTCGCGCTCGTCGACGAAGGCCTGCACGGCCTGCCGCAACTGGGCGATGGTCGCCGAGGAGTCAGCCATCAGCCGGCCTCATCGGCAGCCGGCTGGGCGAGCGCTTCGGAGGCTGCGATGCCTGACGCAAGCATCGAGCGGCGCTGGTAGCACTCTCCCAGGTGGACCATCAGTTCGAGGGCCAGAAGGTCGGCGCGCGACATGACGTGCCGCGTGCTGCGGTTGCCCAGCCCGCGCACGAGGCTTTCAACCCGCGACAGGTGCAGGTCGAGGACTTCGCGCGGCGACAATGATGCCTGGGCGAGCAGATCGGCCAGCTTGCCGATTTCCGAGGCCAGGTTGCCCGACCCCATGATCACGTACGTTCGCAGCAGCTCCTGGTAGTAGTCGTCGAATTCGGGGGGCAGGCGGAGCGGATCGCGTGCAGACGGGCTGGCATCCCGGGGCGGACCCGCGCCGTTTGAAATCATTCCGTCCGCGGGGACGGCGAACCGCTCGAGCGCCGTCAGAATCCGCCGCTGCTGGCTCAACAGGTAGTCGGCTTCGTCGCGTTCGCGCACCAGCCGCCGCCGGTCGGCCGCTGACAGGCGGTCGATTTCGTGCAGCATCCGTCCGCGCTCGACTGATCGCTGGATCGACTGCACGAGCGCCGACGACTCCCAGCCTTTGGCGCTCACCAGGAGGTCGACGTTCAGGCGCAGCGCTTCGGTCCACGTCGCGTCGTCGATGGCAACCGTCACGATGACGATCGGGTCGGCACAGCCGCCCGCCCGAATGCCGCGAGCCAGTGACAGCGGGTCGTCTGAGGAATCCTGCCGCGCCGGATTGATCCGCACCAGCAGGCAGTCAAAACTTTCATCGCGCAACAGGGCCAGGGCTTCATTCGCCGTCGAGACCCACTTGAAGCTGGGTTCCATGCAGCCCAGCGAATCGAGCTGCAGCGTGAGGGTCACCCACGACGGCTCGACGCTGCCCACGCACAGCAGTCGCAGGCTGGTCGGCAAGCCTCCCAGACCCAGGGAGTTGCCTTCGAGGTCGGAGGATTGTCCTGGCAAGCTCTCCGTCGCAGCCATGAAATCAGTCTCAGGATCGTCCAGAACGGCAGCCTGAAAATATCCAGGCGCAAAAATCCTCGGCCCGCAAGGTGCGCGGAACTATATGACTGAATTGCAACTTATGTCAAGTTGTGATTGCATCAATGATGACTTATCTGTTAGGATGTTGGACGTGACGCGTTCGGGAATCACTCTGCGGGAGATCGAAATGGGGAACGCATTGCCGATCGACATGCGCATTCCGCCGCGAATCTTTCCTCCCATCCCGTCGCGCCGCACGATGCTGCAGGCGGGCACGATCGGACTTCTGGGGCTGGGACTGTCTGACATTCCCGCCGCGCGGTCCCTGGCCGCCGAACCGGTTGCCACTCCCGACAAGTCGGTGATCTTTATCTTCCTGAACGGCGGCATCTCGCACCAGGACAGCTTCGACCTTAAGCCCGAGTCGCCCGACGCCGTGCGCGGTGAGTTCCGCCCCATCGCCACTGAAACCCCCGGGCTAGACATCTGCGAGCACCTGCCACTGCTTGCCCGGCAGAGCGAACGGTACGCGCTGGTCCGTTCGGTCGCGGCCAACAGCAGCGGGCACGAAGAGGCCTGTCACGGCCTGTTCACGGGGCGGCTCGATTTTCCCGCCGGGTTCACGCCGGGGCGCGCGCCCACCCCCAACGAGTGGCCGTCGATGGCGTCTCAGGTCACGCGCGCCACGCGCACCCGCAATGGCCTGCCCCCCGCGGCCGTGCTGCCGCAGGCGAGCATCAACGAAGCCGGCTCGGTGCGCCCCGGTCAATTCGCCGGCAAGCTCGGCCCGCGCTACGAGGCCTGGCACCTGCACCTGGCGGCGCCGTGCGCTTTGGGCAACGGCGCCTGCCCGCATTGCTTCCGATTCGAAGGCACTCCCTACCGGCACGGATCGAGCACGATCTTCGACGCCCCATCGCTGACTTTGCCGGATGGCGGCAAGCTGCGCTTCGACCGCCGTGTCGGCCTGCTCGACAACATCGAACACCAGCAGCGCCGCCTGGAAGAATCGGCCGAGCTGAACAAGCTCGATCGCAACCGGCAGCAGGCGATCTCGGTGCTCGCCGACCCCCGTGTGCACGCCGCGTTCGACGTTGAACACGCCGACCCCGCGCTTGTCGCGCGCTACGGCAAGAATAAATTTGGTCTGTCGCTGCTGATGGCACGGCGCCTCGTCGAGGCCGGGGTGAATCTCGTGCAGGTGAATCTCGGGAAGAATTCGTCGTGGGACACGCACCGCCGGAATTTCGTCAACCTGAAAGACAACCTGCTCCCCTACATGGACCGAGCCGTCTCGGCCCTGCTCGACGACCTGTGGGCCAGCGGCCTGGCCGATTCGACGCTCGTGCTGATGACGGGCGAGTTCGGCCGCACGCCAAAGATCAATCCTGACGCCGGTCGCGACCACTGGGGACCGGTAATGACCAGCCTGTTCGCCGGGGGCGGCGTGCGCGGCGGTACAGTGATCGGCGCGACCGACAAGATCGCTGCGCAGCCCACGAGCGACCGCCAGACGACTGAGAACCTCGCCGCGACGATCTACGGTGTGCTCGGCATCCCGCGCGACACGCAGTGGCACGACTTCGACGGCCGACCCCACGAACTGTATCGCTCGGATTCGATTGCTGGGTTGTTCTAACGGTCCCGCGACCGCAGAATGTTTCGTAGCCGTGGTCGATCGTTCGTAGCCGAACTCGCCAGAGTTCGGGCAGGCCGTCATTTTCGCCCATCGCTGAGCCAAAGTAGTCATCTCACTCCGTCGAGATGAGGTATTGATGTCCCTACCAGCCTCGCATCGGCATGAGTGAACGCGGTGTGGGCCGGCGTAGGAGATATGCACAAGGTCGAGACCAGACCTGCGCGCACCGTGCAGCATCGTTCGTAAGCGTGGATTTGCTGGGAAAGCACAAACCTCATCTCGACGGAGCGAGATGACTACCGATTCGCGGAGCGAAAGGCGACAATCAACAGCCCGAAATCAAGGTTTGACAGGGCAATCAATGCGCACGACCTTCACTTTCCACACCGCCGGCCAGCTCATCTTTGGACGTGACGCCGTCGACCAGCTTGGCGAAATCGCCCAGCGGCTCTCCGCCTCGCGGATTTTCCTGGTGACCGACACCCACCTTGTCCGCGCCGGAATTCTCGAGCGGGTACAGAGCCCGCTGGCGAGTGCAAAGGCGGCCGTCGACGTCTTCGACGGTGGCCTTCCCGAGCCTCCGCTGTCGCTGGCCGCCGATTGTGTCGCGCGGGCCCGCGCGTTCGGGGCACAGGCCGTGCTGGGGCTGGGGGGCGGCAGCAACATGGACCTCGCCAAGATCACCGCCACGGTTCTCGCACACGGCGGGTCGCCCCGCGATTACATCGGCGACGACCAGATCAAAGGCCCGATCCTGCCGCTGATCTGCGTCCCCACGACCGCCGGCACCGGCTCGGAAGTCTCGGGGGCGTCGGTCCTCACCGACACTGAAAGGGCGATGAAAGTCGGCATCCTCAGCAATTACCTGCGGCCGCGCGTCGCCGTCGTCGATCCACTCCTCACCGTCAGTTGCCCGCCGAAGGTGACCGCCGACAGCGGCATCGACGCGCTCACGCATGCCATCGAAGCGTATACCGCCGTCGACAACGAAGTGTTCCCGCTTCCCGCGGGCGAGCGGACGATCTATCAGGGGCGGCATCCGCTTGGCGATATGCTCGCCGAGCGCGCGATCCAGCTCGTCGGCGCCCATCTGCGCCAGGCCGTCGCCAATGGCAAAGACCTGGCCGCGCGCGACGGCATGGCCCTGGGCGCGACCCTCGCCGGGATGGCGTTTTCGAACGTGGGCGTTGCCGTGGTTCACGCCCTCGAATATCCGCTCGGCGGCGCGACTCACTGCTCGCACGGAGCAGGGAACGGCTTACTGCTGCCGTTCGTGATGCGCTTCAATCTTCCCGCGCGGGTCAGCCGCTTCGCGCGCATCGCCGAACTCTTGGGCGAAAACATCTCCGGCCTCAGCGAACAGGCTGCCGCCGAGCGCGCGATCTCGGCCGTCGAACGCCTCAAATCCGACATCGGCATCCCCGCCCGCCTTCGCGACCTGGGTGTGACCTACGACCAGATCAACCTGTTCGCCGAGAAAGCCTTCGCCGTGAAACGCATCCTCCGCGTCAATCCCCGCCCCGTCACGGTGCGCGATCTGGAATCAATCCTCGAATCGGCGTATTGATCGCAGCTCTGAGGCGGCGCGGCGGCTCGTCGTTTAACCCGGAGCCGGGCACCGTCGCGATTAGCGGTCGTCCGACGGCGTTTTCAAGTGTATACCGGTACGCGCCGTCGCTGCTGGCTCCGGGTTAAACAATGGTGCGCTGGCTGGACTTCGCATTGGCTTCCGGGTTCAATTTGGGCACCTGAACGAGCAATTGAACGGGGGCACGAGATGAATTCT
Organism: Planctomycetia bacterium; assembly: GCA_016200145.1. Classification (GTDB taxonomy): domain Bacteria; phylum Planctomycetota; class Planctomycetia; order Planctomycetales; family Planctomycetaceae; genus JACQFH01. The sequence continues at coordinate 7,124 of JACQFH010000129.1, forward strand.
TCACTGTTGCGAATCGCCGCGTCGTTGGCCGTTCTCTCGATTGTTGCGCTCTCGCCTGCGCAGCGGCCGGCCCTGGGCCAGGAAAACTGGCCGAAGTTTCGCGGGCCGGAATCCACCGGCGTCGGCGCCGGCGACAATCTGCCCGACCATTGGTCGGCGACAGAAAACGTCGAGTGGAAAACTGAAATTCCCGGCCAGGGCTGGTCGTCGCCGATCGTGTGGGGGAATCGCGTCTTCCTGACGACTGTCGTCAACACGGGAAAAACGCCCGAGGCGAAGAAAGGGCTGTACTTCAAGGGGGAGCAGCGTGAGCCTCCCGATTCCAACCACGTCTGGAAAGTGCTGTGCCTCGACCTGGCCTCGGGCAAGATCGTGTGGGACCGCACGGTCCACGAAGGCAAACCAACTACGACGCTGCACATCAAAAACTCGTACGCCTCGGAAACACCGGTGACCGACGGCCAGCGCGTGTACGCCTATTTTGGCAACGTGGGGATCTTCTGTTTCGACCTCGACGGCAAGCCGGTGTGGTCGAAAAAACTCGAACCGCACGCCACGCGTGCAGGGTGGGGCCCGGCCGCTTCGCCGGCGCTGTTCGAAAACCGGCTGTACCTCGTCAACGACAACGAAGAGAGCTCGACCATTGCCGCCTTCGATGCCGCGACGGGCGAAGAGCTGTGGCGGAAGTCGCGCGACGAATCGAGCAACTGGTCGACCCCCTACGTATGGCGGAATGAATTGCGCACCGAGATTGTAACCGCCGGCACCAATCGCGTGCGGTCGTACGACCTCGAAGGCAACGTGCTGTGGGAGCTGGCCGGGATGTCGATCATCACGATCGGCACTCCCTTTTCTTACAACGGGCTTCTGATCGTCGGATCGGGGTACGTGCTCGACCTGCGCCGGCCGTTGTACGCGATCCGCCCCGGCGCCAGCGGCGATATCTCGCTGGGGAAGCAGGCCAGCAGCAATCAGTCGATCGCCTGGTCGCAGCCGACGGTGGCCCCCTATAACCCTTCGGTCCTCGCGTACAAAGACCGGATTTACATCCTGTACGACAAGGGGATGTTCGCCTGTCTCGACGCGGCGACCGGAGACGTCATTTACGACAAACAGCGAATCCCCAACGGCAAAGCCTTTACGTCGTCGCCGTGGGCTTACGGCGGCAAAGTCTTCTGCCTCAACGAATACGGCGAGACCTTTGTGTACCAGGCGGGAGACGAATTCAAGCCGCTGCACACCAACACGCTGGCCGAAGACGACATGTGCATGGCCACGCCGGCCATCGTCGGCGACCGGCTGCTGATCCGCACCGCCGTCCGGTTGTATTCCATCAGGAAGAAGAAATAGTCGCACTTCATAGAAAGACCACAATGTCCCGTACACGACTCATCGCGAGGTTCCTTGGCATGGCGACCTGGCTGGCAGCGGCTGGCGGACTGGCAAACGCCGACGACGGATCGACCTGGGTCTATATCGGCACTTACACGGGCTCCAGCAGCCAGGGAATTTATGTGTCGCGCCTCCACACAGCCACTGGTGCGCTGAAATCGGTCGAACTCGCCGCCGAGGCCAGGAATCCGTCGTTCCTCGCCATTCACCCGACCAAAAATTTCCTGTACGCCGTCAGCGAAGTCTCCGACGCGCAAGGCAAGCCGACGGGAGGGGTCAGCGCGTACGCCATCGATCCGGCGAGCGGCAAGCTGAAACTGCTCAACCAGCAGTCGTCGCAGGGGGTGGGCCCCTGCCATATCGTCGTCGACAAGGCGGGGAAGAATGCGCTCGTTGCCAATTACGGCGGCGGAAGCTGCGCGTCGCTGCCCATCGACAACGACGGCAAGCTGGGTGAGGCGACTTCGGCGATCCAGCACAAAGGCAAGAGCGTGAACCCCAGCCGGCAGGGTGAGCCTCACGCCCATTCGATCAACCTCGATGCGGCCAATCGCTTTGCTTTCGTGGCCGACCTGGGCCTCGATCAGGTGCTGATCTACAAGTTCGACCCGGCCAGCGGCAAGCTCTCGGCGAACGACCCTCCCTTCGCTTCGGTGGCCCCCGGTTCCGGTCCGCGCCATTTTGCCATGCTTCCCTCAGGCAAAGCGGCGTACGTCATCAGCGAACTGGGGAATACGGTGACGGTGTTCACATACGACGCGGCCCGCGGCAGTTTGAAAGAATTACAATCGATTTCGACGCTGCCCTCGGATTTCGCCGGGAAGAGTTACACCGCTGAAGTCGTCGTCCATCCCTCGGGCAAGTTCGTTTACGGCTCGAACCGGGGCCACGACAGCCTGGCGGTTTTTGGAGTCGACCCGGCGACCGGAGCCCTGACGGCCAGGGGGATCACCTCCACGGGCGGCAAAACACCACGCAATTTCGCCATTGATCCCTCCGGGAAGTGGCTCCTGGCAGAGAATCAGGACAGTGGGACGATCGTCGTTTTCGGCATTAATCCGGAAAATGGGGCGCTGACGCAAACCGGGAAGACGCTGGAAGTCGGGTCGCCGGTCTGCGTGCGTTTCCGGCAAGATCGTTAGTTTCGATAAATCCGATAGCTTCAGAACAATCGTTACAGTTTGCCAATTCGGCAATCCGATAAAATCCGCAGGTCCATTGCCCTGCGCCGGATAGTCCCGGCGCCGGGAATGGAAATGACAGGTCCCAGGGAATTCCCTGAAGTAAGGACACTCTGATGCGGATTCCACATTGGCCAGCGCTGGTCTGCGGTTTGGTGCTCGCGGCGACGTTTGCGCAAATCGTCGTTGCCGCCCCTCCGGGAGCCGTTCCACGCGGAAGAGTCGCTCTCGCCGAGGCGATCGACGATTCCGACGAAGAAGACGAGGACGAACCGGCGGCTCGTGGCTACGATCCGACTCAGCGGGTGCAGCAGCTTGGTGTTGCGGCTCAAGGCGGTGTTCCGGCCGTGGCGCCTGCTCCCGAGGGTGGTTTTGTTCCCGAGGGTGCGTTCGCGCCCGGCATGGCGCCTCCCCAGGCCTGGCCCGAGACGTCTCCCTTTTCGCAGCACCGGATTCAGGAAACCTACAACTCAGGCGGCTTGTGGCAATACGAAACCGACGACAATTTCGAGCGCAAGGGATACTTCAGCGCTGAGTATCTTTACGGTTTCGGCCTGAAGCCGGGCAACCATTACATCGGTAGCGCCCAATACCACGCGCTGGATTTCTTCGTGGGCGCTCCAAACGTCTTTCCGCAGCAGACGACGAACCTGTTCGGCAACTTCAATCACAACGGCGTGCTGTTGCGAACGGGATTCGAGAACCCGGATGAATCCGGCGTTGGGGTCTCGGCATTCTGGCTGTTCGAGAACCGACTGGATAATGGCAGAGTCATGCCGCACGCCATCGCAGGCCGGCTGGAAACTCTGACGCCTCTGGCGTCGGTCGTTCTCGACAACGGAGACGGAACGGCCATTAATGCGCCGTTCGACACCCGCTTCTATCAGCAATTCAACCAGGAAATCTGGGGCAGCGACGCCGATCTGATGTTCTCCCCGTTCTTCGAGCGCAATACGTTCAAATTGCGAATGCTCATGGGGGCCAAGTACCTGAGGATTCACGAAGACTTCTACGTCCGGTTCGACGACAGCGGGCTGGGCTACGTCGTGGACGTGCCGACCGACACGATTCAGCTTTCGACAATCACGAACATCGGTTTTCCTAATGGAATCATGATCATGTCGGCATCGACGACGAGCCAGCTGGTCGGCCCGCACATCGGCGTTCGGTACGACTTGGGCGGCAATAAATTCAAGCTGTGGGGACAGACGAGGTTCGCGCTGGCGGCCAATATGGAGAGAATGAAAACATACGGAATGAACACGGTCCAGACGTTCCAATTGTCCAACCTCAATCCGCCCGTGACCAATGAAAAGTCGAACACTCACATCTCGCCGATCTTGGATACATCGATCAATGGCGACTTCCCCGGGTTTGCCCTGATCCCCTACGTCAACCAATGGTCCGTGTTTAAGAACGCAACAATGAGGGTCGGATTCAATTTCGTCTGGGTCGGCGGCGTCGCCCGTCCGGCTAACATCATCGATTACCGGGTCCGCGGCCCGTTGATCAACGCGGGAGCACACACCTGGTTCGAATACAGCGCGGTGAATTTCGCCGTGAATTGGAACTTTTAGTCGGCTCGGCGTGAGTATCCCAATGGCGTCTGCACGAAACCCCGAATTTCCGGGGTTTCTGCATTTCCTGAGTCGCGTGAATTGGGACCGCTTGCCGGGATAGAATCGGCCCCTGATGTCCGACGATCCTGAAACTTGGCAGACCGATTCGAGCAGGCCAACCGCGATGCCCGTCTATCTCGACAACCACGCCACGACGCGCGTCGATCCCCGCGTCGTCACCGCGATGCTGCCGTATTTCGACGAGCTCTTCGGCAACGCGGCCAGCATCAATCACAGTTACGGCACAGAAGCCGCCGGGGCTGTCGCCGAGGCTCGCCGCCAGATCGCCGGGTTGCTGAACGCGCCCCCCGAAACGATCGTGTTCACGAGCGGCGGTACCGAATCGAATAACCTGGCGCTGAAAGGCGTGCTGGCCGGCGCGCGCCCGGGGAGCCACCTGATCGTCTGCGCGGCCGAGCACCGCTCTGTGCTCGATCCGGCCCGGCGCCTCGCGCGACGCGGGTGCGAGCTGACGATCGTTCCCGTCGATCGTTATGGGCAGGTCGACCCGCAATCGGTCGCCGATGCGATTCGCCCCGGCACAGCCCTGGTCTCGGCGATGCTCGCCAACAACGAAGTGGGCACGATCAACCCGGTCGCCGAGATTGCCGCAGTCTGCCGGGCGCACAACGTGCCTGTGCACTGCGACGCCGTGCAGGCCATCGGGAAGATCTCCGTCGACGTCGTCGCGCTGGGGGCAGACCTGATCTCTCTTTCGGCCCACAAACTGTATGGACCGAAGGGGACCGGCGCGCTGTACGTGCGAGACGGCGATCCGCCAATCCGCATCGAGCCCCTTCTCGACGGCGGCGGGCACGAGCGGCGACTGCGCAGCGGCACATTGGCCGTTCCGCTGATCGTTGGCTTCGGCGAGGCTTGCCGCCTGGCCCGCGAGGTGCTGTCGCAAGAAGCCGCAGAGATTGGCACTCTGCGCGACCGGCTCTGGGACGGGTTCTGCGAGCGGCTGTCGGGAATTGCCCTGAACGGCCACCCGACCGATCGCCTGCCCGGCAACCTGAACGTCAGCTTCGCCGGCGTCGACGGCGAACAATTGATGAACGGCCTGTCGCAGATCGCCGTCAGCTCGGGCTCGGCCTGCACGTCGGCCGATCCTGAACCGAGCCACGTCCTGCGGGCGATGGGCGTTCCCGAATCACTCTCGAAAGCCAGCCTGCGGTTCGGCCTGGGCCGATTCAACACGGCCGCCGACGTCGATCTGGCGATCGAGCACGTGGCGGAAGTGGTCGAGCGATTGCGGCAACATTCGAGCACCCATTAAGCGCCGCGTGCCGGTCACAGCATCGCCGGACTGACCCCCACGTCGACGATGCTGCACGCGCGGATGATGTCGAGCCCGAGCGCCTCGGCCCGCGCCACGAGGGCCGGGCTGTCGCTGCCGGGGTTGAACCAGACTTCCTTCGCGCCGCGAGATTGAATCTCTTCGAGGAGGCCAATCGCCACGTCGGGAGGCAGGTAGACGCTGATGCGATCGAGCGGACCGCCGGGCACCGAGGCCAGATCCGGATAGGCTTTCAGGCCTTCAATCTCGTCGGCGTGCGGATTGACGGGAAACACCTCGTATCCCTGCTGCCGATGCGCGCGGACCGATTTGTTTCCGTACTTGCGACGGTCCCGGCTGGCCCCCAGGATGGCTACGGTCGGTTTCGACATGCATCAGTCATATCTCGCAACCCCGGCCGACGGCAAGGATCGAAGCCCAGGCGCTCCTCAAACTGAAGACTCGCACCCGCAAGGCCGCTTCGGGGCTGTTTCGGCATAGACGCGCTGGTATCCTCACACTGGCTGCTTCTCGAGTCACCGAGGCGCAAACGGGATACCGGCGAATCGTGTCCACACCCGCTCCATTCTCCGGTCGCAATCATGTGGAATTTGTCGCGACACGCTGGAGCGTCGTGCTGGCCGCGGGCGGGCGGAATGCAGACAGCCGGCGGCAGCGGGCACTCGAAGACCTGGCGCGGATCTATTGGTTTCCCCTGTACGCCTATGTCCGGCGACAGGGGCAATCGCCGCAAACCGCAGAGGACCTGACGCAGGCGTTCTTCGCGCGGTTGATCGAGAAACACAGTCTGCGCCGGGTGGATCGCTCGAAGGGCAAGTTTCGCTCGTTTCTGCTGGCATCGCTCAAGCATTTTCTCAGCAACGAATACGACAAGACCCGAACCGAGAAACGGGGCGGTCGCATCAAGGTTCTGGCCCTGGACGCAGCGAGTGCCGAGGCACGATATTCGATCGAACCGGTGGACCACATGACGCCGGAGCGCGTTTTCGAGCAGCGCTGGGCCTGGGCCGTGCTCGATCAGGTACTGCTGCGGCTGCGCGCGCAGTACGATGCCAGGGGCCAGGGCGGTGTGTTCGAGGCGCTGAAGGGAGCATTGCTGGAGCGACCCGCCGACGGCCAGTATGCCGAATCGGCATGTGAACTGGGCATGACCCAGGGCGCCGTGGTGGTCGCCGCCCATCGGCTGCGGGGAAGGTATCGCAAACTGCTGCGGGACGAGATCGCCCAGACCGTGGCTGATCCGCAGCAAATTGATGAGGAGGTCCAGTATTTGTTGGGGTGCCTGTAATCCCGGGGGGTTTTTGCTTTTGTAACAGGTGAGAGGACCACTCACGGAGACTTTCACCATGTCTGATCTGAAGACTTGCCCACGTTGCGGTGCGCCGCTGAGCGCCGAAACTGCCGAGGGGTTATGCCGGGCCTGCCTGCTGAAACTGGGTCTGGAGGGCAACAGCCTGCCCTCCACCGCAGCCCCGATGCTGGCCGGCTGGACGCCTCCTGAGCCCGCCGAGCTGAAATCCCGCTTCCCTGATCTGGAGATCCTGCAACTGATCGGCCGGGGCGGCATGGGCGCCGTCTACAAGGCCCGCCAGAAGAAACTGGACCGGCTGGTGGCGGTGAAGATTCTGCCCCCCGGCATCGGCGCTGATCCTGCCTTCGCCGACCGATTTGCCCGCGAGGCCCAGGCGCTGGCCAGACTCCGTCATCCCAGCATCGTCACCATCCATGAGTTCGGCCAGACGGAGGGGTTATTCTTCTTTGTGATGGAGTACGTGGATGGAGTCAACCTGCGGCAACTGCTGAATGCCGGGCGCATGGCGCCGCGGGAGGCGCTGGCCATTGTGCCGCAGATCTGCGACGCACTGCAGTATGCCCACGATCACGGCATCGTCCATCGCGACATCAAGCCCGAGAACATTCTGCTCGACCGGCGCGGCCACGTGACCGTGGCGGACTTCGGGCTGGCGAAAATCGTGGGGCGGGAAACGTCCGCCCTGTCCGCCGCAGGGCAATCGGAATCGCCGTCCGCTCCGGGCACCGAGGCAGGCCAAGTGGTCGGCACGCCGCACTACATGGCGCCCGAGCAGGTCGCGCATCCCGCTGAGGTCGACCATCGGGCCGACATCTATTCATTGGGAGTGGTCTTCTATCAAATGCTCACCGGCGAGCTGCCGGGCAAACACCTCCAGGCGCCGTCCACGAAGGTGGTCATCGATGTCCGGCTGGATGAGATCGTGTTGCGCGCACTCGAGCAGGATCCCCAACGCCGCTACCAGCAGGTGAGCGAGGTCAAGACGCGAATCATGGAGACCATGACGGGCAGTTCGCCGCCGGCGCAAGACGCCCCGCTCAAAGCCCTGCAGGCGCCACTGAAGATCAGCAGCCGCGCGTACTTCACCACGCCGCAGCATCTGGCGACCTTCTTCGGAGGCTTCTGGTGGCCTCGAATCGCGGGCGAATTGGCCCTCTACGACGATCGGTTGCTCTTCAGCCGGGGTTGGGAGCGCACGGAAATCCCGTTCGCCTCGCTGAAGGATGTGGGTCTGGCCCGCTGCCCGCGCTGGATGAGTCCGGCGCGCCACCAGTTCCTGTCGGTCAGCTACGACGAGGGGGGGCAGCGCAAAACCCTGCTTTTCATGCCCGGCCCGGCCTGGTTTCGCACGGCCGAGGACACCCGGCAACAGGCGGCCGAATGGATCGTGGCGATCCGCGAAACCGTCAAGGCGGCGACCGGGAAGGATGTGCCGGGCGACATCCGTGAACCCGCCGTTGTGCCGGCGTCGCCGTGGGGGACGCTGGCCGTCCTGGCGCCGCTGCTGTTGATCGCAGTCTTCCTGATCTGGCAGTTCGTCGCGCTGCGTGGGAGCGCCGCGCCAATTCACCCGACACTGCCACCGCAAGCCCCGCAACAGGCGCCGCTGCCGGCAGCTCAGGAGAAACTGAACCATCCGGCAGAGGGTGAGAAGCGCAACGGCGATACGGGATGAAATCGATCAACCGTCTGGTCGCCAACGATTGTCGCCTTTCGCTCCGCGAAAGGCGACATTAACCAACCCGAAATCGTAACTGTGACACTGATTGACGAGGCTCACTTCGCCTTCTTGAACGTAAAACCTTCTTTCTTTCGTTCGGCAAGCCACTTGTTGAGATTGGGGACCGTTTCCGGCATGACAATGCGCGGACCGGCATATTGCGTTCTCGGGACAATGCTGGCGTCAAGATGTCTCGGCAGATTCAGATAGATGTGAAAACCCAGTTCATCTTTGTGCACGAAGAATGACCCGAATGTCGATGGCATTACGGAGTCACCTGGCCGGATGCCGCACCCGTCGATTGACTTGCATTCGCCATTCCGAACCCCTGACTGCCACTGGGCGCCGGCACATTGGTCCGAGGTGCGCTCTCCTGAATGATCGGCGACGGTGAAGCGGCGCTCACGAGTTCAAGCGTCGCTGGGCCGGGTTGCGCGGGCACTGGCACCGGTCGTTTCGGTGCCGCAGGTTTCGGCGCTTTGGGCTTTGGCCTGGGAGCCGTCTTTTTTCTGATGGCCGCGTGCGCCGATTTGGCCTTCTTCTTCCGGAGAGGCCTGAGGACTTTCCTGGCAGGTAGCTTCTTCCTGACCGCCTTTTTCTTCGCGATGCGTTTTTTCGGCACGCGTTTTCCTGCCGACTTCTTCCTGGCTGCCCTCTTGACCGCCTTTTTCTTAGCCATTGTCAGCCCTCCGGAGACTCGAGAATTGGCCTCGAGTATGAAAAAGAGTGTGTGACTCCCTGCCGAACGCGACGCCGGATCATGTTCTCGACATCACGCACCCTACCGCAACGGCGCGAGAATCGCCAGCGGCTGCAGTTTCGTAAAAAACGCCTGCGAGTCGAAGACATCTGACCTGGGCTGCTGCAGCCAGCGACGGATCACTTTGGGGTCGATTTCGGCGGAATCGGCGAACACAGCCTGCGCCGCGCGGTATTTGCCCACCGGTTTCAGGGCCGGCTCCTCGAACGTCTGGCCATTCCAGAACACCCTACATTTTTCGGCCAAAGCCTCCCCGGGGGTTCGGCGATCCTCCTGCTTCTGCGCTTTGCTGCTGCCACCAGTGGGCCGCCTGCTCGCGCGTCCACGCGCCGGCGCAAGCGCAGGCCGCCAGCGCGCGTTCGAGACTCGCGGCGTCGGCGAATCGGTCCGCCGGATCCTTTTTCAGGCAGCGCAGAACCAACGCCCGGAGATCGGCCGGCAGTTGCTTCTCGACATGAGGCGGGAATCGCGCCGGTTCATTGCGGTGGGCGGCAAGGAACTGCAGCACGTTCTCGCGGACAAAAGGGGGCTGGCCCGCGAGCAGGAAGTACGCCACCGCCCCCAGGCTGTAGAGGTCGCTGCGGGCATCGAGGCGATCCTGGCCGGTGTCATGGCGAGCCGGTCGGTTCGACCACGCGGCCGAGGAAGTGGATCAGGCCGGTGACGCGGTCGCGGATCAGAAACAGGAACGGATGATCCGCCAGGAAGATTTTCGGTTGGGGAGGTTCGACCATCAATCCAGCAGCACACATGACGATTGCGGTCGCTGCGGCCGCCTCGGTCCCCTTCTCGTTGACGTCCACAAAGGCCTTGTGAATCGCCGCGCTGAGGAACAATCCTTCACGATTGTCAGACATCCGCGAGAAATCGGCCTCGTCCGGCGAAAACGCCCGCCGCATCCCCAGCGATTCCAGCACTTGGTTGAGCGTGAAGGACGATTCGATCTTGAATTTCGGGATCGTGACGTCAACCAGGCAGCTTTCGAGCGTCGTCAGCGTCTCCAGAGACTCTGCCGTCAACCGGGCCTCGATCTGCCGCAGGCCGTCGACCCGGGAAGGCAGCAGGATGTTCATCACCAGATTGCTGCTGCGGCCGCCCGTCTGTATCGGTTGCAGGTGCACGATGTCGCCATGCTTCGTCGATCGCCATTCGACTGAGCAGGGGCGATACGCCAGTTCCAGCACCTGCACGCCATCGAATTCGCCGTAAAGGAATTGGGCCGTCTGCCGCATCGTCAGCACGGAATGCGACGAACCCGGCTCAGTCCAGAACGGGATTTTTTCCGTGTGGTGCTCGTCGAATTCCTGACGCCACGCGCCTTTGAAGTAAATGGCGGTGGTCAGGACCAGCCTCGTCAGGGGATCCAGTGCGCCGGCGGGAATCAGGCCCTGGATCTTGTCGGCCGTCTGCTCGGCAACCCACGCATTGATCTGCTGCCGGGCGCTTTCCGCCGCCGCACGGAAATCCAACTCGGCCAGTCTCGCGCCGTAGCAGCGTTCCGTGGCCTCCTGGAATGCGGGAAGGAATCTGTGCCCCGCCTGGCCCCAGAGGCGGTTGGCCAGCTTCAGACCGTCACGGCCCGTCTGCGTGGCGTTCTGCAACTCCCGCAGACCTTCGTGAAACCGGTCTTCAGGAAGTGTCGCGTGCAGCACTTCGGCAATTTCTTCAGCCGTCGCTGCGGCGGCGCCGGCCAGTGTCATCCCCAGCGCCATCGCGATGTTGCTCGGGGAGAAGAACAGATTGCCCGGCCGACCGGCCAGTTTCGAGTGCAGGTCGAAGGCGAAACGATTGCAGCTTCCCGTGACCTCGGCCAGGTCGGCGGAGCGCCCGCCTGTTCGGTCGATTTCGCTCGGTCCATTGCCCGCCAGCCCGGCGAGATCTTGTCTGCCGCTCGCCGGGAGTGCAGCCGCGGCGGTCCCATCGAGCCGGGCCTGTTCGCATGAGAGGGCAGCGAGGCGCGCGACGTTGGTCATCACCTCCAGGTCTTCTGATTGGAACTGCTCGAGCCGGTTACGGGTATCAATCGCCAGGACACCCAGCGCGTCGCCCTGAGCCCCGAGCAGCGGAACGCACATCAGCGACCCGATTGTGCGGCAGGCGATCGGTTCGTCGGGCTCGACCTGGCCGTCGCCGGTGGCATCGGCTGTCAGGATGCCTTTCTTTTCCGAAATCACATGGCTCAAGATGGCGTGGCTGATCTTGACCGGCGCGTCTGGGCTCGGATGACGGTGAATGACGGCCCGTGGGACCAACTGCCCTTCTGTCTGCCCCGCTGTGCCGGCACGGAGCAGCATGCACCCCCGGTCGGCTTCGCGGAAGATGGCCAGCAGTGTTTCGAGGGTCCTGGAAAGAATGACATCCAGATCGACGGCGCCGGCCAGCGCCCGGCTCAATTCACGAATCCGCTCGCGGCGGGCCTCGCGAACGTCCGCGGTGACGGCCCGATCGACAAACCGGATCCGGACGGGCCCGAGTTGCACGAAGTCGTCGTGCGTCAGGCGAACCGCGCTGGCGATTCTCGTTCCATTGACGAGGGTCCCGTTGCGGCTGCCGGAATCTTCGACCAGGAAGCGCTCCCCGTCGCGAACGATGCGAGCGTGCCTTCGTGACACGGCGTGCGATTCGATCCGAACGTGGCAGTCCGGATCCCGCCCGATCACCGTTTCATCGCGCGCCAGATCATGAATCGACGACTCGCCGCCATCAAGAATGACGATATGGGGCATACGAGAGTCGCCGACAGAGAAATACAACCCGCAGAATACTGCATGCTACGCACACCGGAACCCCACCGCAACGATGGCACTTTCCGGCGTCGTGTGTGATCGTTTCCACGGCATTCTTCGCCGATCCTTTCTTGGCGCCCACGCTTTGTCAGGAATCCAGTGCATCTGGGTGACTCGCGCTGATCGGGAAACGCTGGACGATTTCGCGGTGCAATTCGCAGTCCGGCAAACTTTACGGCAACATCCGGGCCGTTACGCGCGAGGGGAATTTGCGGGACCGGTACACGCGCTGCGTTGTTTTTTGGAAATCCGACTCTTTCGCATTGATCGGGGACACAAACGTTTGCGGGTTGCGGTCGACCAGCGGGAACCAACTGCACTGCACCTGCACCATGATCCGGTGCCCCTTTGAAAACGTGTGGTACACGTCCTGGAGCTTGAATTTGACGGCGGCGGGCTGGCCGGGGGTGAACGGTTCGGGTTTCTCGAAGCTGTTGCGGAAACGGCCGCGCAGCACATCGCCTCGCACCAGTTGCTGATAACCCCCCATCCGCACTCCGGTCGGGTTCGGGCTGGGGTCGGGGTGATCGACGGGATAAACGTCGATCACCTTGACGATCCAGTCCGAATCGGTGCCGGTCGTCGAGACGCAGAGGTCGGCGACAATCGGCCCCGCCAGGGTGACGTCGTATTGCAGGACGTCGGTCTCGTAGGTGAGGACGTCGGGCCGGCGTGACGCAAAGCGCTGGTCGGCGCATGGGTACTCGACTTGCATGCCGCTGCCGATCTTGTCGATGTACGGCACCGGCCGGGCGGGGTCGCTGACGTACTCGTCGAAGCCGTTCCCGGTGGCAATCGACTCGGGGACATTTGACTCGACGGCACCTGACTCCACGGCGAGCCGGCCGTGGGACTGGAATTGGAACGTCAGCGGCCGCGTGTTCTGCGGGGGCCACGTTGCCTCCTCGCGCCACTTGTTTGTTCCTGTTTCAAAAATCCAGGCGTTCGGCGGTTTGAACGTCCCTTTGCCCTTCAGGTGGAATTCGAAGAATGGCAGCTCGATCTGTTCACGGAAAAAGACGGCGGTCTGAGCGCCGAACGAGACGTCCCCTAGCGAGGCGCCGTCGGCCTGTCCGCCGTTCCAGCCGCCGTGAATCCAGGGCCCCATGACCAGGACGTTGTTCCTGCCGGAGCCGGCGGACTCAAGTCGCTGGTGCGTTTCCAGCGCTCCGAAGAGATTCTCGGCGTCGAACCAGCCCCCGACAGTCAGCACGGCCAGCCTGACGTCCATGAGGTGCGGTCGCAGCACGCGCGCCTGCCAGAATTCGTCGTAGGTGTCGTGCTTCAGGAGCTCGTTCCAGAACGGCACCTGGCCCTGGAAATATCTGGCGTCGACATTTGCCAGCGGGCCCAGCTTCAGGAAGAAATCGTAGGCGTCGGGCGTGCCGTAATCGAATCTGCTGAAGAGCGGCTCCTGGACTGGTTGAGACCGCGCTTTACCGATGGTGGGCATGTAGTTGAACGCGTGGGCGAGGAACAACGCGCCGTTGTGGCGCCAGTCGTCCCCCATGAACCAGTCGACGATGGGCGCTTGCGGCGAAGCCGCCCTGATCGCCGGATGCGCGTCGATCATTCCGGCCACGACGTAAAAACCGCGATACGACGTGCCATACAGGCCGACCCGGCCGTTGTGATTCGGCACGTTCTTCAGCAGCCAGTCGACGGTGTCGAACGTATCGCTGCTTTCGTCGATGTCCTGCGGCGTTTTCTTATGGGGGTTGTGCGGCCGCATGTTGACGAACGTCCCTTCCGACATCCACCGGCCACGGACGTCCTGCAGGACGAAGATGTATCCTTCCCGGGCGAAATGCGCCAGGGGCGAGGGGCCGAGCAAAGTCTCCGGATACTGATCCGGACCATAGGGCCGCATCCCCGACTGCGTGCGAACCATCAGCAGCGGATACGTCTGCGTCGTGTCCTTCGGCGCGAACACCGTCGTGAAGAGGCGCGCCCCGTCCCGCATGGGAATCTGGAATTCGTGCTTGGTGTAGTGGGCTTTGACCTGTCCGCCGGTTGTCGATGTCGTGCTCGCGCTCTGCAACACGGCCTCCAGATCAACCAGCGTCGCCGAGTACGACTTTTTTTTGTTCCCCTGGAAGAGTTGCTCGGGCCCTGGCGCGCCGATCAGGATGGCTTTCTCGACATTGAAGAACTTGCCGCTGGGATACTGACTCGTTCCCAGCCCTGCGATGATCAGCGCCGCATTCTCGACCAGGATGACCGATTTGCCGTCGCTCGTGTTCTCGATCAGGCGCACCTTCTTGGAATACCCCACCAGCCCCGTTGTGGGTTCATATCCATACGCCGAATCAAATGAAACTTGATCGAGCGGCTTGCGCTCCAGGTCGGCCAACTGCTCTTTCAGGATCGGGATCAGATCCTCACGTTTCTGATCGCCTGTGTACTGTTCAATCCTCTGTCGCAAGTTGGACGTGCTGATCAACCGTCGCCGCTTTTGCTCGTTCAGGTACACCTGCACCGGAAGGGACTGGACATTCTTGATGGTCGGATCGGCCGCGGCGGCCCGACGCGCCGCAGTCGCGGTCGTCTGCAAGCGCTCCAGCTCGCCGGCAGGGTTGTCCTGTGCGATGGCCGGGCGGCACGCGGCGAACACGACCAGGCAGGCAATCAGTCGCATGAGCATTTCCCACGTAGGATAGGCTTCCAGCCTGTCATATTGGAAAGCAAATCTGACAGGCTGGAAGCCTGTCCCACGGTTACTTTTCGCCGCAGGCGGCCAGCGCCATCACGGCGAACGCGCTGCCGGCGTGGCTGATGAAATGCTCGTTGTCTTTGTTCAGCGAGCGCGTGTACCAGCGGCCGCTGGCTCTCTGATGGGTCTTGAGCCAGGCGACGCCGCGGGCGACGGCTGGCTCATCGGCCGGCACACCGGCCCGGCGCAGAACGAAGACGACGAATCCCGTGCCGTATCCGTCGCTCGATTCGAGGTCCTGGTCTTTTCCGTCGGCCCGCGTCCAGGGATAGAGCCGGGAAAACGCCCAGCCGCCGGCCGGCCGCTCGGTAGCCAGCAGTTCTTTGATGCACGCCTGCTGTTCCTCGGCGGTCATCAGCCCGGCGACGTACGTGGAAGCCCAGAGGACCATCGCCTTGTGGTGCAAATCGGGGGGCGGGTTGTTCTTGAGGTACAGGCGAATTTTCGTGAGGCCGGCCTGGGCCGCCGGCATTTTGGCGTAATCGTCGGGCGCTGCACCGGCGCCGATAGCGGCCAGGGTCACGCCGTAGTGTTCGTCGGATTCCATCGGCGGCCAGGCGCAGCGCGTCGGCCATTTCCATTCCCCCGTCTCGAGCTGCACGGTCCACATCCGATCGAGGGCCGTCCGGGTCAGCGGATGCAGCTTCTTCGTCGTGGCGGAATCGTTGAGCGCCAGGGCCGCGGCAATGGCCACGACCTCGGCGTCGAACCGCGGCCCGACTTCCTCCCAGCGCAAGCTGATGAGTTCTTCGGCGAATTTGCGGACTGCGCGATGGGCCGGCGCATCGGCCGAGATCGACGGCCGAGCGATCAGGTACGAAATGTTCGTGTGGCAGGTGAAGCACTTCCACGACTGTTGCCAGTCGAGCGACGCCGAGTCGAGAAAATGCGCCGCCCTGCCCAGCGAGAATTCCTTTGCGAGAGGCTCGTCGGCCGAGTTGGGCTCGGGTGCCCGCAAGTTTTCCAAAGTGACCGGCTCGGCGACCGGCTCGGCCGCCTCGAGCGACATGGCGGCGCCCAGGAGCAGCGCGACGCCCAACAGCCACGCTCTGGCGATTGTCATCGATCTCTTTCCGCTCTCGGTTTCGTGAGGACGGTTGCCCTTGGGCTAAATCGTAATCGCTGCCCGTTTGCCTGTCACGCCTTGCCGGACGGTGGAATGCCTGTCTGTCGCGGCAGGTCTCTCTGTCGTTGTCGTTCACCCAGAGTGTCCATTCCGACGCAAAAAGGGGCTTCTCGCTTCAGAATTGCGGGTTGCGGCCGATTTTTCGTCTCGATAGCCGGCCGAATCGGGTAGAATGATATAGACCACGCTCACCGACAATTGGCCCCGATCCTTGCTCGGGTGGCGTGCATGGGAGACTCCGTGAATCGCTATCGAAACCCGTTATCCAACCTGATCGAACAGGGCCGGCCCCGTGGTTTTATCACGTTCCAGATGGTCAATGCCTACCTTCCCGACGAAGGGGGCAGCCCCCAGATGGTCGATGACTTGGTCCTGGCCCTCGAACTCAGCAAACTGGACCTTGTCGAAGATCCCGATCAGCCTCGGTATCTGCTGGCGACATTGCCGGCCAAAAAGCCTCTGGACCGTACGCAGTCTGCAGAGGATCCCGAACCGGCCGCAGCATCGGGTTCGTCGGGCCTGTCGTCGCGCGACCCGGTGCGCGTGTACTTGAGCCAGATGGGAAATCTCCCGCTTCTGTCGCGCGATCGCGAGATTTTTCTGGCCAAGAAGATTGAGATCAGTCGCAAGCGGTTCCGGCGGGCCTTGATGGAATGTCACTTTTCGATGACGGCGGCCCTCGAAACCCTGCAAACGGTTTTTTCCGGCGAGCTGGCTTTCGAGCGAACCGTGCGCACGTCCGACGCCGAGAAAGCCAGCAAAACTCAGATTCTGCGGCGAATGCAATGCAACTTTCCGACGATCCGCCAGTTGCTGGCTCAGAACGTCGCGGATTTCAACTGCCTGATCGATCCCGCGACGAAGGATGCCGGGCGGAAAGAACGGCTCAAAGCGCTGGCCGAACGCCGGCGCAAGACGGCCACTCTGCTGGAAGAGTTGAGCCTGCGGACGAAGCTCGTGCAGCCGATCATGAAGAGACTGTTCCAGGTCGGCCAGCGGATGGATGACCTCGAACAGCAGATTCGCGATCTGCGGCGATCGCGTCGCAACGTCGACGAACTGCACCGCTGTGAACGCGAGCTGCACGACCTGATGCTGATGACTCACGAGACGCCCGAGAGCCTGCGGGCCCGCATCCGCATGATTAAGGCGCGGTTTGCCGTGTGGACCGAGGCCAAGCAGGAACTTTCGGGGGGCAACCTGCGGCTGGTGGTCTCGATCGCCAAAAAGTACCGCAACCGGGGCTTGAGTTTTCTCGATCTGATTCAGGAAGGCAATGCGGGGCTGATGCGCGGCGTCGAGAAATACGAGTACCGCCGTGGTTACAAGTTTTCGACGTATGCCACGTGGTGGATCCGCCAGGCGATCACCCGGTCGGTGGCCGACTGCGCCCGGACGATCCGGATTCCGGTGCACATGTTTCAGGCCATCTCGACGATCAAGACCAAGAGCGAAGAGTTCCGCCAGAAAAAGGGGCGCGACCCGACCGTGGAAGAGCTCGCGAAAGCCGCCGGGCTCTCGGTGGAAGAGACGCAACGGGTGATGCAGACCTGGAAGCAGCCGGTCAGTCTCGACATTCCCGTCGGGGAAAGCGACAACACCTCACTCGGCGACTTCCTCGAAGACGGTTCCGAGCACACGCCGCCCGAATCGGCCATGCACGGGATCCTCAAAGAGAAGATCAACGTGGTTCTCAAGACGTTGACGTACCGCGAGCGAGAGATCATCCGGCTCCGTTACGGCCTGGGAGACGGGTACAGCTACACCCTCGAGGAAACGGGAAGAATCTTCAAGGTCACGCGCGAGCGGATCCGCCAGATCGAAGCGAAGGCGCTCCTCAAACTGCAGAACCAGGCCCGCAGCCATCACCTGCGCGGGTTTGTAGAAGACCTGCCCCTCGGTGCGGCAGTTGCCGCCGCCGAAGGGGAAGAGCAGTAGTCTCGTAGAGCTCTCATTCTTCTTCATCCTGCACGGTGAGCTTGACGTGTTCCATGCCCAGCTCGCGGCCGGCGTCGAGGATCATCACTGCCGTGCCGTGCGTTGCGTCGCCGTGGCCGATCACCAGCAGCTTTTCGGGGCGTGATGCCTCTCGCCGCAGTTGCTGGAGCTTGAACAGCAGCTCGCGCTCGCTGCGGACCTCGGCCCCTTCCACCGTGATCTTGTCGTTCTTGTCGACGCGAACGACGACGTAGCTGTCGTCGGCGTCGATGGCAGCGACGGTTTGCGGCTCTTTCGCGGCACCCTTCTGCGGATCGGGGACCGGCATGGGAATCGTCGAATCGAGCGTGTGCATCGACGTCACCAGAAAGAAAATCAGCAGGAAGAACACGATGTCGACCATCGCCGTCATGTCAATCATCTCTTCCACGTCGAGCTTTTTGGCCGGCGGCACCATCGACGGCTCTGCGTGCGCGACGGCCGCGGCCGCCTGGCCTTCGTGCGACTCGTAATCGGAGGCAACCGGCGCCTCCTCGAAGTGCCTTGAACCGGCCGCGACGAGCGGGGCCGGGTCGAATTCGGGGGAAGAAGACCGCGGTGCTTCGTAGACCGCCCCTTCCGCGACCCCTTCGTTCAATTCCGGCTCATCTTGCGGCGGCTCCTGGGGCAGATCAGGTTCTGCCGGCCGCCCGACGGTTTCGCGAAGCACTTCGCGAAGAGGCTTACGAATTTTCGGTTCCGATGGAAGCGATTCGAACTCGATCGGCTCGTCGAAGATCGCCGACAGGGCTTCGTGCGAAAGTTCGCCGGGGGGCGTGTCGCGCTCGCGAACCTTGTGTTCCTGGACTTCGGGTTCGACTTTTTCGCTGGGCAGCGGCTCTTCGCGAACGGGCTGGGGCTGCCAGGGCTTGAACGTCGGGGGCGGCTTGGATGGGGCCGGCCTTGCTGGAGAGGCCGGTGGGGCTGGCGGCGCCGGGACATCTGCCGCAGACTTCTGTTTCGCAGGTTCGCCTTTCGGCTTGGCAAACTCTGGCGACGATTCGAACGGCACTCGCTGTTTCGCGCCGCACCGCACGCACGAAACCAGCTTGCCCGCTTGCGAATCTTCAATGCGCAGCTTCTGCGTGCATTCGGAGCAGCGAAAAGTGACCGGCACGGGGAGATTACTCCTTTTCGATCACCGCGAGTTTCAGGTCGCAGCCCGGAACCGAGACGGCCAGACTTCCGATCCGCGAGATGTCGCGCAACCGCGCGCTCTTTTCAGCCTTGATCAGCACGGTTTTCTTGTCGCCACGCACGCCCGCTTCGACCGCCGCTTTGACGGCACGTTCTTCGTCCCCTTCAGGCACGGGCTTGCCGTCGTCGGCGTCTCCGATGATGACCCGCCCCGGGCCGCGGTCGGGAGACGCCATGATCGTGATCAGAATGGCGCTGTCGCGATCGGAAGGCGCGCAGTGTTTGACGACGGGCAGATCCATCTCCGCCAGCGCGGCCGTCACCGTGGTCACCAGGAAGAAGATGTTCATCATGAACACCAGGTCGATCATCGCGGTGATGTCGAACTTGGCCTCGTCGTGCGGCGGCTTGCGCGGCACGAGCGGGTTGTCGTCCAGCGACGACGGGCTCGATGAAAACGTGAATCCACCACCACCGCCGGCCATGTCAAACTCCGGAAATCAAAATCCGGTTAACTGTCGGAACCAAAAACAGGTTCTTTTCGCGTCTTTCGTCGTTTTCGTGGTTTGCCCTTCTCAGCCTGAGTTTGCAAGTCGGACAAGGCCGACCGAAAGACGATTTTCCTGTCCCCAATTTTCCTGTCTTCTTCGTGTTTTCATCCGTGGGATTGCCACGCCATCCGTGGGTCGAATCGAGTTTTTATTGCCGCAGTGTTAATTCAATCTTTACCGTGAGGCCCCTGGCCGGAAATTCTCGAGGACCAGAGACAGGCCGCTGCCGAGAGACTCCTGCAGTTTGCGGACGCGGATTGTGAGGTTCGCCAGGATGTATCCCAACGGAATAGCCGTCGCCAGGCCCATCGCCGTGCAGATCAGGGCGATACTGATGTCTTCGGCGATGACCGACGGCTGCACCTTTTCCCCGGTGCCGATGCGTCCGAACGAGGCCATCATCCCCAGTACGGTGCCGAACAGCCCCAGCAGGGGGCCGTTCTTGATGACCGTGGCGATCCAGCTCAAGCGGAATTCGAGGTCGGCCAGAATGTCGCGCTGCATGGCCTCGGCAACGAATTGCCGGAGCTTGTCGTAGGGATAGCTGCGGTGGCTCAGGATGAGCAGGCACAACCGCGGCAGGGCGCGGTAATCGAAGTCGCAGAGCTGGACCGCCGTGTCGTAGTCGCGGGCTGTCAGCAGCGTTTGCAGGTTGCCGTTGAATTCGGATTCGGCCTCGGGCGAGCGAAACCGAAGCTGCGCGACGCGGCGCCAGATCATGATGACGCAGTACACGCCGAACAGAAAATTGACCGCCAGGAAGCCGTAACAGGCATCCCCCAAAAACTTGGCCAGCGCATTGATATTCGTGCCCATAAGGCTCCATCAGATCCGCGAATCGTACTGCACGCGTGTTGAACGATACTGCGACGGGAATCTGCCGCATGGAGAACCGACGAAATCTATCATCGTCGCCCGCGCGCAACCAGTCAACCGGCGTGCCTTTCATTGCGGGAAATGCACGGCTATCGTGGGCGTTGATGATTGGCGACCGACGCCCGCTCATCATTCCATGCAATTCACCACAGGTGGACCTGCCATGATGCGACTGGTTCTCGCCTCGTTCGTATGCCTTCTGATGACAAAAATCGCCGGTGCCGTGCCTCCTGATACTCCGAAGCGCCCCGTCACCGACACGTACCACGGCGTTGCTGTCGAAGACGATTACCGCTGGCTCGAAGACTGGAACGCCCCCGACGTGAAAGCCTGGAGCGACGCCCAGAATGCCCATGCCCGGGCGTTCCTCGACAAGCTGCCGCACGTCGATGCGATCCGCAAGCGCGTTACCGAGATCATGTCGGCCAAAACGATCGCCTACATGGGCCTCGAATACCGCAAGGGGACGCTGTTCGCGATCAAGCGCGAGCCGCCGAAGCAGCAGCCCTTCCTGATCGTCTTTCCTGCCATCGACGCGCTCGACAAATCGCGAGTGCTGGTCGATCCCAACGTCATCGACAAGGCGGGAACCACGACGATCGACTGGTACGTTCCTTCGCCCGACGGAAGGCTCGTCGCCGTCTCGCTGTCGAAGGCCGGGACTGAAGCCGGCGACGTGCATCTTTACGAGACGTCGACGGGCCAGGAGGTCCGCGAGGTCATCCCGCGCGTCAACACGGGGACTGCCGGAGGCGATCTGGCCTGGCTGCCCGACGGCAGCGGCTTCTTCTACACACGACATCCGCGCGCGGGCGAACGCCCCGAGGCCGATCTCGATTTCTTTCAGCAGGTCTATTTTCACAAGCTGGGCACGCCGACGGCCGACGATCGATATGAGCTGGGGAAAGACTTTCCGCGGGTGGCCGAAATCCAGGTCGAGATGGACGATCCCACGGGGCAGTTGCTGGTGACGATGCAGAACGGCGACGGTGGCGAATTTGCCCTGTACCTGCGCTCGCCCGACGGCAAATGGCAGCGGATCGCCGAGTTCGCCGATCGGATTCTGCAGGGGACCTTCGGGCCGTCGAAGGACCTGTTGCTGACGTCGCGGGCCGGGGCGCCGCGCGGAAAGATCGTGCGGATCCCCGTGGCCGAGCCGCGCCTCGATCGGGCCCAGACCGTGATCGAGGAAGGCCCCGACACGATCGTCACATCGTTCTATCACGCTCCGCCGGGCGTCGTGGCGACTGAAAAGCGCCTGTACGTCATGTACCAGCTCGGCGGACCGTCTGAGCTGCGCGTGTTCGACTTGAACGGCAAACGGTTGCCCGGCCCGCAGCAGCTTCCGCTGTCGTCGGCCGGGGGCCTGACGAAACTGGAAGGGGACGGCGTGCTGTTCAGCAACACGTCGTATCTCGCGCCCCCGGCGTACTACCGGTTCCACGCCGATTCCGGCAAGACCGAGAAAACGACCCTCGAAACAAGGTCCCCGGTGGATTTTCCCGGTGTCGAAGTCGTCCGCGAATTTGCTGTTTCAAAAGACGGCACGAAAGTGCCGGTGAATATCATCCTGCCGAAGGGGACAAAACGCGACGGAAAGAACCCTGCTCTGGTCAATGGCTACGGCGGCTACGGCGTGAGCCTGACGCCCACGTTCAGTGCGACGCGGAAGGTGCTGCTCGACCAGGGGGTCGTTTGTGTCGTCGCAAATTTGCGCGGCGGTGGAGAATACGGCGAGCCGTGGCACCTGCAGGGGAACCTCACGAAGAAGCAGAACGTGTTCGACGACTTCGCCGCGGTCCTCAAGCACCTGATCGATCGCGGTTACACGTCGGCCGACCGCCTGGCGATCGAAGGGGGGAGCAACGGGGGGCTTTTGATGGGGGCTACCTTCACGCAGCACCCGGAGCTGGTCAAAACGGTGATCTCGCACGTTGGCATCTACGACATGTTGCGCGTCGAGAATTCGGCCAACGGCGTCTTCAACATTTCCGAATTCGGAACGGTCGCCAACTCAGACCAGTTTCGCGCCCTGCACGCGTATTCGCCATACCACCACGTGAAGCCCGGCACGCGCTATCCGTCGGTGCTGTTCCTCACGGGGGCGAACGACCCGCGCGTCGACCCGATGCAATCGCGAAAGATGACGGCCCGCCTGCAGGCCGCCGCGTCGGCCGACCTCCCGATCCTGCTGCGCACCAGCTCGGATTCGGGGCACGGCGCGGGGACGGCCCTGTCGGAACGCATCGAGCAGACCGTCGACGTGTACGCGTTCCTGTTCCAGCAGCTCGGGATCGAGTACCGGGCGAAGTAGACATCGCATCTCGTTCCCACGCTCTGCGTGGGAACGCGTGTCCGGACGTTCCGCGTCGTGTCTGATACGCTCACCGGCAGACAGGCTGTAAATCTTTGTAGGGTGGACAGCGAGGGCGATGGACATGCGCGGCATTCTACCCGTCGTTGCGCAGGGGCGCGAAGACGAGTGTGTCGCGGCGGGAATTTGAGGCCGGCGGGCAACGAATCTAGTCCGCAACCACATTGCTGAAGAGGCAGGATGCCGCGTCAACTGTACATGTGGCATCCTGCTGCATCGCGAAGGCTGCATTTGCCGGATTCAGCCGGACGTTTTTTTTGCGCCTGCTACCGTTGGGACAAGTACCGAAGCGCTTCGTCAGTGCTCCCGACGAGCGGGAGGATCTGACCAAGGTTGCAGGCATTCAACAACGAACGCAACGCCTCGCCGGTTGGTCCAGTCGCGAGGAGACAGACGCGGTTGCGGCCAAGTGCACGTACCGCCCTCAGAGGCGCCGAACCAATCCAGTCACCGAACTGATACTCAAACTGACTGAAATCGATCAAGAGCGCCGATGGATCGTGGGCGCTCAGCACCTGTTCGACGGCCATTTCCATTTGCTCGCCAACCGGGTTGCCGGCCGAGCCCACGCCACCTGACCCTGTAAACGCGATCCGCAGAATGCCGTTCGGCAACTGCTCTGTGATACACGTCGGATAAATGGGCGCGGGCATCAGTCGCTATTCGGATCGAGACGGTGGCTCATGATCGTCATGCCGGGAGTTTAGCCGGAGTGGCGACGTCGCCGGAAGACTGGTCCGACGCGGAGGGCGCAGGGTCCCAAGCGACCCCCCCGCCCCCCCTTGCTAAGGGGGGAGTGCGCGCATCCGCGGCTCCTTTCTTCGTTCACCATCCCATTATCTCCACATCCCCTGATCTCGTGTGAACGCCGCGGCACAGCGGTTCGGAACCGATTTGCGCGCTCGACACGCGCATCCCGTTGGGATTGCGGTTAAACGATGCGTTGGGGCAGGCATGGGAATATTGGCGATGATTGTGACTGGTCCCGCGCCGGCGTAGCATGGGGGCTGCCGATGCCGGGGCGTCCGGAACCCAGATTCGTACGCGGAGTTTTCCCGATGAGACTGATCCCGAGGCGGCGTTTTCTCATTCAATCGGCCGCGGCCGCCGCGGTGGCGAGCGTGCCGCTGTCGCGCGCGTTGGCGGCCCCAGGCGAACGGGTGCAACTGGCGGTGATCGGCGTGCGCGGGATGGGATTCGGCCACGTGAAGAGTTTTTCCGGGCTGCCCGGCGCCGCCGTCGCGACAGTCTGCGATGTCGATGAAAGCGTTCTGGCGCGAGCCGCCGAAGCGGCGCGCAGTGCCGGTGGGCGCGACCCGAAGCAGGTCTCCGATTTCCGCCGCGTCCTCGACGACAAGGCGATCGACGCCGTGGTCATCGCGACACCACATCACTGGCACGCGCCGATCGCCGTCGCGGCGATGCAGGCGGGCAAAGATGTCTACGTCGAAAAACCCGCCAGCCACGTCTTTCGCGAGGGGAGGCTGATCGCCGAC
>JACQFH010000137.1 GCA_016200145.1 Planctomycetia bacterium
ACATGATGGAAAAGTAATTCTCGCAGGCGAAGTCGAAGGCTTCGGGGGTCATCGCCTTCGGCAGGTTGTGGTACATGCAGTAGTTGCGGACCTGCAACAGAAGGTCGCGGGGCTGGCAGGCGCGGAAGTGGCGGTTGATCGGCTTGTAGTGCTTCTCGATCAGGTACTCGACCGCCGCGCGGTTGTACTGGAAGCCCAGGTTCGGGGCCATGATCTCGCACAGCTTGTGGAACTGCTCGGTCGTCGGGTCGGGGACCTGGATCTTGTACGGGATTCGCCGCAGGAAGGCGCCGTCCACCAGGTCGCGGGGCTCGAGGTTCGTCGAGAAGATGATGATCTGGTCGAACGGCACCTGGATCTTCTTGCCCGAGGGCAGGTTCAAATAGTCGTACCGCTTTTCGAGAGGGACGATCCAGCGGTTGAGCAGCTCGGCGACCGGCATCCGCTGCCGGCCGAAGTCGTCGATCACCAGCGTCCCGCAGTTGCTCTTCAGTTGCAGCGGCGCTTCGCAGATTTTCGTGGCGGTGTTCTGTTTGACTTCCAGCTCGGCCATCGTCAGCTCGCCCCCGACGACCACGGTCGGCCGCTCGATGTGCACCCAGCGCTGGTCGATGCCGGTGAGGTTGAACAGACCGTCCGGCGTGGGCTGGTCGATCAGCTCGTGGACCGCCGGATCGTAGATGCGGATGATGTCGCCGTCGATCCCCAGGGCCCGCGGAATCCAGATCGACGAGCCGAAGCAATTCGTGATGCGCTCGGCGATGCTGGTCTTGCCGTTCCCCGGCTCGCCGAACAGGAACATCCCCTTGCCCGAATTGATGGCGGGGCCGAGGCGGCCGAACATCGTGTCGCTGATGACCAGGTCGCCGAACGCCTCGCGCAGGTCGGCCTCGGTGGCGTGCTGCTTGGCGATGCTCTGCCGCGACATGGCCTCGAGGTAGTCCTTGAGGCAGACGGGGGCCGCACCGAAGTAGGTGCATTCGTCGTTGAAACGGCGGGCCCGTTCGCGGCCGACTTCGGTGAGCACGTATTCGTAGT
This sequence comes from Planctomycetia bacterium, assembly GCA_016200145.1. GTDB lineage: Bacteria > Planctomycetota > Planctomycetia > Planctomycetales > Planctomycetaceae > JACQFH01. The sequence goes on from JACQFH010000137.1 coordinate 1,039, forward strand.
CCCCCATCGTCGCGGCGCCCTTGAAGACGATGTGCTGCTCCTGCTTCATGCCTTTCAGCAGCGGGTCGATCAGGGCGAAGGGGAGGCAGATCTGCTGGGCGATCTTGCGGCCGGCCGCCGAGCCGCGGCCCAGCAGGAATTTGTAAATCAGCTTTTCGACGTCTTCGTTGGTGAGATTGGTCTCGGCGATCGATTGCGGCTCGGGAGGCTGGTACTTCTGTTCCTCTTCGGCCAGCGTCGGACCGAGCAACTGGTTAACGCGGTCGAAGAGCTGCGACAGGTGCTCCCCGTTCGGCTGACTGGCCGGCGCGGCCTGGGTCGGCACTTCTTTGGCAGCAGCCGGGTGCGGCGCGCTGGGTGCAGATGGCGGCGGCGGCTCGGCCACGGCGACGGCGGTTGCCGATTCGGTGTTTGCAGCGGCAGCGCCGCCGTTGGCATCGGGCGCAGCGAGATCGGAGAAGTCGAGCGGCGCCGGTGCTGCGGCCGAACCCCCATTCGGCAGGTGCTTCGGCGACTTCGATCCGGCCTTGAGCTGGGCCAGAAACTCGAGCGGTGAGGCTTTGCGGGTCTTATCCATCGTTAAGAAAGTTGAAAAAGAGGACAGGCGCAACGCGGCGTGTCCGATTTTTCGCAGTCCTGAAATTGCGCCGCTCGGAGCCAGTTTCCTTTTTCAACGGGCCCAATGGCGCAATGATGAAAAATATCATCAAAGGTTAGGTCACTTTGGAGGGGAGTCAAACCGGGGCTGGTCAGGCTTTCCAGCCTGACACCAATGCGGAGTCCCTGAGCGCAACGGTTGTCGGCCAATGGGCTAAGCGCGGCAGGTCGCACGCGCCGCTGTCATGCTGAAGAAGTGCGGTTTGGTAGGTGAGGGGCGATTGTGAGGGCTTGGGGATGGTGGTGGGTCAGGTGTGAGGGCGTGGGGATGTTAGGTGCGGGGGAGGGCGAATCGCTGTCCGGCTGGAAAGCCTGACCTGCATGGGAGGAATCGTTATAAAAGGCACAGATGTTACGGGGAGCAAAATGCCATCGGGGGGAGCTGTGCCATGCGTTTTCAGGGGAGGGCCGTCGTTGTGACGGGGGGGAGCAAGGGGATCGGCGAGGGGTGCGCCCGGGTCTTCTGCCGGGAAGGGGGGCTCGTGGCGATTCTGGCCCGCGGGCGCGAGGCGGGAGAGGCCCTGGAGGCCGAGCTGAACGCCGCCGGCTCGGGACGGGCGGTGTACGTCCCATGCGACGTGGCGGATTGCCGGCAGCTCAAATCGGCGATCGAGCTCGCGAGCGCCGAGTTCGGCCGGATTGACTGCCTGATCAACAACGCGGGCTGGCACCCGCCGGCGACGACGATCGACGATACGCGCCTGGAAGACCTCGAAAGTCTGATCCGCATGAATTTCATCAGCACGTTCGCCGGCTGCCAGTACGCGCTTCCCCATCTGCGCAAAACAAAGGGGACGATCATCAACATGTCGTCGATGGTGGCCATCCTGGGGCAGGAACATTCGACGGCGTACTGTGCGACGAAGGGGGCGCAGCTCAGCCTGACGAAATCGCTGGCGGTGGAGCTGGGGCGCGAGGGGATTCGCGTCAACGCGATCTTGCCGGGCAACGTCGATACGCCCCTGATGCGCGACTGGGCGGCGACACTGCCCGATCCCGCCTCGGCGCTGGCGCGGGTGGCGTCACTCCAGGTGTTCGGGCGAATGGCGACCAGCGAAGAGATCGGCAAGATCGCCTTGTTCCTGGCGACCGACGATTCGAGTTTTCTGACGGGCCAGGCGATTGAAGCAGAAGGGGGCGCAAGCCTTGATTATTAGCGCGCGGCGCCCGGGCGAGCCTGGGGACCGGGCACCGATTCGATGAGAATTGGTCGCCCCTGGATGCGTGCGTCGGTAAATGGGACGCAGAGGGCGAGAGGCGAGAGGGGGAGAAAGAGATTTCGAAATTGGGATTTCGGGTTTTTGGTTTTTGAATTTCCTTAGACATTTGAGTTTTGGATTTCGTTCGGCGGAACAGAACCACGACCAACGCTGAACGAACGTCGAACATCGAACGCTGAACGTCGAATGAAATCCGAAATCTCAAATCCGAAATTCGTTGTCCCTCCGCTCGTTCCCAGGCTCTGCCTCGACTGATTCCGGCGAAGCGAGGCAGAGCCTCGGGGCCAGTGCGGTCCCAGGCAGAGCCTGGGACCGAGATCGAGAACAGGGGTGCCTCAGGTCTCAAGCCTCAAGCCTCAGATCTGCTGCAGCTCGCTCTGTTTATTGGCCATCAGCATGGCGGGCGAGAGGCGATGGTTGCCGGTCAGGCGCCAGCGTTTGACCGAGGGGCCAAGATTGAACAGTGTCGCCGCGATCAGGGTGATCGTCGCAGGAGCAATTGCCGGGACGTGGTCTGGATAGGTCGCTACCACCACACCGCCGAGCGAGGCGATGACGATCGCGCTCAGCGGCGCCAGGGCCGCGTAGTCGTAACCCGGAATAATCCACCGCAGGCGAAACACGCGCGCCCAGAAACTGAGCGGCGACGCGTATCCCCAATAATAAATGGCAAGCCGGGCCATCACACCCGGCATCGAGACGAGCACAAACAGCACCCGCCACACGTCAGCCCTGCGCAACGGGTCGATCCGCAGGATGGCGACGAGCACCCACCAGCCGAACAGCAGGCTCAGGACGACTCCCTCGCGATACGTTACCGATTCAGAATCCTCTTTCGGGCGGAGGCAGTCGAAGGGCCAGCCCAGAACCTTGGAGCGCATGCGCTCGACGAATCGTTGCTGGTTCAATGCGAGAGGCTGCTGGTCTTCCATCCAGGCCAGGTCCCATTTGGCGAAGTCGCGCAGCGCGATATTGATTCCGATCAGCGAGACGCCATACAGCACGGCGGCAATCGGCAGAGTCACGGCGGCGTCATTCCACGTGAGCGCGATCAGGCCGAACGCAAACCCGATCGCATACGAAAACCACACCATCCGCAGCATGATGAAACTGATGGCCAGCGCCATCTCGTAGGCCAGCAGAAACTTGATCGGCAGGAGCAGCGGCCTCACGCTCGGGTGATGCAGCCAGGCGACGAGCATCAGAAATCCGACGACCAGAACGTCTTGTAACACGAGTCGCACAGGGCCGGCCGGCAGAGGGTAGCGATCGGTCCAGGGGGTGGCCGACAGCCATTTGAAGTATTCTGGGTTGAATACAGGATGAAAGCCCAGCATGCGCAGCGCCCCATAGACGAAGGCGCCCGCCTCGATCAGAAAGCTCGTCGTGCTGTTCTCGATGCCCGGCCCCATCAGGCGCCAGTGAATCACCTCCAGGACCACGTACAGCATGATGTAGCCCGAGACCGCCCAGTCGGTTGGTAATGTGACTCGCAGCCAGCGTCTCATGATTGGCGGCCCTCGAAGTAGCGTTCGAGGTTCTCCAGCGTGTGCGGAGCGATCAGCCGCTCGAGGACTTCGCTCAACGGGCCCGTACAGCCTGTTTCTCGCTGCAAATCGTGGAGCGTGCCTTGGACGGCGATTTCGCCGTCGCGCAGGATGATCAATCGATCGGCCAGCTCGTCCACGAGCTCGGGAACCGGGGTCGTCATCAGGATCGTGGCGTCATCCTGCGCCAGACGTTTGAGGACGTGTTTCAGCGCCAGGATCCCCGACGGATCGAGACCGCCTGAAAACGGTTCGTCGAGCAGCAGAATGTGGGCTTCGGTCACCAGGCCCGAACACAGCGAGATCTTCTTCTGCTGGCCGGCCGAGTAGGTGCGGATCGGCGAGTCGCCGATCTTGTCGAGTTCGAAGAGCTGCAGCAGCCGTTCGACGTGGTCGATCAGCCGCTCGACCGGAATGTCGTACAGGCGGCCGACGCCCAGCAGGAATTCGCGGCCAGTGCGGTTCTTCGGGAGCCAGGGCCTGTCGGGCAGATAGACGACCTGCCGGCGGATAGCGAGCTCGGCCTCGATCGACGACTTGCGACGCAGGCCGTTGATGTCCACATAGCCGTATTGCGGAGTCAAGACGCCGGCGATGACCCCCAGCAGCGTCGATTTGCCCATGCCGTTCGGGCCGATAACCGCAGCGAGCCCCCCGGCGGGAATCGTCAAGTTGACGTTCTTGAGCACAGGGCGAATGCCGTAGTGCTGCGTGACGTTGGCGACGTGGATCATGGTACAGAATCAGCTCACCACCGACGCGAAGTCGGCGGGGTCGGGATGCGAGACGAACTCGATCGGAGCGCAACGTCTCTGATCGTAGAGACAACGCCTGCCAGTATCTACGCAATGGGGCGACGGATGGATCAGTAAATTGAGGGCAGCGATCGGGTAAGTCCCATGGAAACCGCATCCCTCGCTTACGCGTCGGGCTATCAGCGTGCGGCCGGCCTGGTAGCCTGCAGCGTGAGCAAGGGGGCACGTCTGCGCTTTCGATTCAGCGGCTGAATCCGTAGAATGCGACGCACGGGCATTCAGATCGTGAATTTGAGTTCAGCTTGAAAGATCATCGCGACATGTCGGAGAAAACGGTTCGAATCGGAATCATCGGAGCGGGCGCCAACACGCGCAGCCGGCACATCCCTGGTTTCCGCGCGATTTCCGGCGTGGAGATTCTCGGGGTCGTCAACCGCTCGCCGGAATCGAGCGCCAGGGCGGCCCGCGAACTCAGCATTTCGAAGACTTATCCGAACTGGCGCGCCGTCATCGACGACCCCCAGGTCGATGCGATCTGCATCGGCACCTGGCCTAACATGCACTGCGAGATTACCTGCGCCGCGCTGAACGCCGGGAAGCACGTGCTCGTCGAGGCGCGAATGGCGCGGAACGCCGCCGAAGCTCAGCAGATGCACGCCGCGTCGCTGGCGAACCCCGGCCTCGTCGCGCAGATTGTGCCCAGCCCGTTCGGACTCGTTCAGAACCCGTTCATCCAGTCGCTGCACGAACACGCGTTCATCGGCAAATTGCGCGAGGTCGTGGTGATCGGCGCCGATTCCACGTACTGGGACTACACCGAGTATCTGCACTGGCGACAGGATGCGAAAATCAGCGGGCTGAATGTGCTGACGCTGGGGATTCTGCACGAAACCGTGTCGCGCTGGATTCCTGCCACGACGCGAGTTTTCGCGCAAACGACCTGTTTCGAAAAGCAACGGCCGCTCGCGAATTCACAGGGGCTGGTCGACGTCACCGTGCCCGACAGCGTGCAGATCGTTACTGAGATCGACGGGGGCGCGCGGGGCATGTACCACTTCAGTGGAATTGCGCTGTTCGGACCGGGAAAACAGATCCACCTGTACGGCAGCCGCGGCACGATCAAGTACCTGATGACTCCGCAAGAAGAGCAGTTGTTTACCGGGCGGCCGGGCGATACAGAATTGAAGCGGGTCGAAATCCCAGAGGCGCAGCGCGGCGGCTGGAAGGTCGAGGCGGAATTCATCGCCGCCGTACGCGGGCAAGACAAGGTGCACTACACCGATTTCGCCAGCGGCGTGCGGTACATGGAATTCACCGAGGCGGTTGCCCGCAGCGCGGCGCTGAACCTGCCGGTAGAATTGCCGCTGAAACATTTGTAGGTCAGGCCTTCCAGCCTGACGGCAATGCGGCAGCGAACGAAGTTTTCGAGTTCCGGCCACGAGTCAGATCGTGCAGTGAACCGGATCATCCTGGCGACGGCGTATTGAATTGGCCAGCGACCCGTCGTTTTCGGCATAGTTTCATTGCTGTCAGGCTGGAAAGCCTGACCTATTTTATTCCGCTGGCCATTCGTGGCCGATCTTATTATCATCAACATATTGGCGGATGTTAATTCGTCATCGATACTCATGGTGGGAATGCCGGTATGAACAGGGACGCGAATGATTCCGATCGCCACGCGCAGGAGCACAGCCGGGGTACCAGCAGGTCTCCCTTTCGGCCGGCTGCGCAGGACCTGATTCGCGTCGGTTCGAGGCGGTGGTTCCTGCAAACGGGGCTGTCCGGGGTCGCGGGACTATCGCTGCCGGCGATCCTGGGATTGCGGAATCGTGCTGCCGCCGCCAATCCGTCGGGCGGCGCGAACACCAAGTCGGTCATCCTGTTCTGGCTGTCCGGTGGTCCCAGCCACATCGACCTATGGGACCCGAAACCCGATGCGCCGCAGGAGATTCGCGGTCCGTACCAGCCGATTTCGACCAAAGTCCCCGGCGTTGTCTTGTCCGAGCACTTGCCGTTGCAGGCGTCGATCGCAGACAGGCTCTCATTCCTGCGGGCCGTCGATTGTAAGGCCAGCAACCATACACCGATCACCATGCAGGCCGGTAATCCGCTGGCGCGGCGCACCGACGACGGCAAAGATGGGGGCGGCTATCCGTCGATGGGATCGATCGTAGCGAAATTCCGCGGCGCAAATCATTCCGATCTGCCGCCGTTTGTCGGACTGGCCCCGGCGTGGAAGTCGGACGTGTGGGAAGCGGGGCACCTGGGTTCGGCCCACGCACCGGTCAACGGTCTGGAGCTCGTCGGCAAATTTGGATTGCCTGCGGGGGTGCAGGTCGATCGATTGCAAGATCGCGACCGGCTGCGGCTGGCGTTCGACCGGCTGCGCAGAGACGTCGATCGATCGGACGTGCTTAACAAGGTCGATCGCTTCAACTCCCGCGCCTTTGAAATGGTGACGGGCGGGCACGTGCAGAAAGCATTCGATCTGACCGGCGAATCCGACGCGACGCGCGAGCTGTATGGCCGGAACAGCATCGGCGAAAAGGCGATTCTTGCGCGGCGGCTGGTCGAATCGGGTGTCTCGTTTGTGCTTGTCAGCGGTGCGTGGGGATACTTCGATCATCACGGTGATTCGGTCCAATGGGGTGGCATCGTCAAGGGCTTGACGCCCTTGCTGCCGCACGTCGATCGGGCGATCTACGGCCTGGTTTCCGACCTCGAGCGCCGGGGCCTCTTGGATTCGACGCTGGTGCTGATGCTGGGTGAATTCGGTCGGTCGCCCGTGATCAATAAGGATGCGGGGCGCGATCACTGGACCAATGTGATGTCGATGGTGGCCGCCGGCGGTGGATTGCGGCACGGCCAGGCCGTGGGCAGCACCGATTCCAAGGGTTACGACGTCAAAGATGGCCTCGTGCGTCCGCAGGACCTGGCCGCGACGGTATTCCGGCATCTGGGAATCGACCTGGCGTCGCACTGGGTGAACCCGCAGGGTCGCCCGATTCCGATCGTCGTCGAAGGTGGCCGGCCGATTCCGGAACTGGGGTAGGTCGGCGTTGAATTTCGGAATTGGGATTTCGGAATTGCGCGCGGGCCTTGGGTGCTCAGTCGTGGATGAATGCACAGCGCTGGAGTTCAGGCTTCAGCCTGCGCACGTGGGCGCCATTCACAAGATTGCATCGGCGGGGTGCACGTTCGGTTAAACGATTGTGATGACGTGACGAAACTCCAGGCGAGCGCGGCGGATGACTCGGCGCAGCGGGAAGCCGCCGGCGGCGAGCATGCGGCGGTGCGACATCCAGAACACCGTGCACGTGCCGTAGAAAAACAGTCGCTGCAGCGTGACGGCCGTCCATCGCCGCCAGCGCCGCCGCGATCGCCTGAGCAGCGCCAATCGCTCGCTCTGAAACTGAATGTGCATCGCCTCGTCGCGCAGGATCTGCTCGCAGGCGCGCCGGATGACGCTCGACCGTGTCGCAGCGCGGAGGGCGGCGTAATAGATTTTTGCAATCAGCTCGGCCGTCAGCAGGACGCAGATCGCCAGCTCGAGCCCGCCCTGGTGCCGAAGTTTGCGAAAAATGCCGTCCGACCACTGCTTGCGAATCCGCGGGATTCCGGCGCCGTCCAGGATCCGCCCCAGCAGAGCCGCATGGCGGTGTTCTTCGCCGATGAACAGCCGCAGCGCCGCGGGATATTCGACGTCGCCGCTGCGCGCGGCGTACCGATCGGCGGCGCGCCGGATGTGCCGGCCTTCGCCCGACTCGCCGAGCTGAAACGTCTGCATCGAGTGAGCGACGATTTCGCGTTCAGTCGCGGTGAGCGGTACGCCGTCTTCCCAGGGGATCGGCAAGAGGCGCTGTGAGTTGGCGTGGAAGTAGTCGCACCATTCCGCAGACGAGCGCAGGGAGGTCGAGCGGGTCGGTGGTGGAGGAGCTGCAAGTGTCCCGGTGGGCGTAACGGCGTGTTGGCCGAGTTCAATCATGTTTTGCCCTTTCAGCCGGAATCGATCCTAGGTCGTGGGGCATGCCGGCAGCGCACACGTTGCATCGAGCTGCCGCAGCGCCTCGTGGACTTCGTGAATCGTCTGGTCGAGCGTCGATGTTCCCGCTGTCAGGCCCACGACGCGGTACCCCCGGAACCAGTCGGCCTGCAGGTCGTCGGCCGACTGCACGTGGAAGGCCGGGACGCCCCGGTCGCGGCACAGCGCAGCCAGCTCGCGGGTGTTATTCGAGTTGCTGCCGCCGACGACGACCACGGCGTCGACGTGCGGCAGCAGTCGGACCACGGCGTCTTGCCGGTCGCGCGTCGGCTGGCAGATCGTGTCGATGAACCGGATGTCCGCGTGCGGATTCGCGGCGCGGATCGCCGCGTTGACGCTGGCCGCCAGTCGCGGCGGAGTCGTCGACTGGCACACGATGCCCAGACGGTCGTGCGGATACGTGCGGACAGCTTTCTCCGAGTCGACGACTTCGCCGCTCGGCAGGTCTTCATGGATTCCGCGAACCTCGACGTGCCCCGGCCTGCCGATGATGAGGACGTGCCTGCCTTCGGCCGCCAGAATCTGCGCGGCGCGGTGGACTTTCTCCACGAGGGGGCAGGTGGTGTCGATCAGGCCCTTGCCGGCCGACTCGAGCCGGGCGCGCTCGCGATCGCTGACGCCATGCGCTGTGATCATGACCAGAGGAGTGGGGGGGAGGCTGTCGCGATCGCGCTCGGCCGCGCTGTGAAATCCCCGGGTGTTGAGGCTTCTGAGCACGGCCTCGTTGTGAACGAGCTCGCCGTGAATGGTGACGAGGTCGGGCCGTTCGGCACGTTCCGCGGCGGCCAGGGCGTCTCGAACGCCAAAACAGAACCCGAGTGCGTCTGCGAAAATGACTTGCATGAGCAATGATCCGACGGGAAACCGATTCGTAGGTTCGGCGACGCTGAAACGCGCGGCAACAGGGACTGACCGCTATTCAAAAGCGGGCATTAACACGTCATACGCTTTGTAGTGCAAAGTTTCTGGCTGAACTTCAGGGCAGTTTGGAAAGATTTGGGTATTTGGCCGCGTTCCGGGCAACGATTCCGGATCCAGATTACGCCGGTGACAGGCCCTTCAGGATTCGGGCGGTTGCCGGCGATGGCGCCGCTCGGGCGGCGGCGGCCGCGTCGGCGATGACCTTCTCGAGCGTCTCAATATATTCCAGAAAACGCGACCGCCCCTCGGGGGTGATGCGGCACAGTGTCTGTGGACGATTGTGCTTCGTCCCTTTCCAGACTTCGACCAGGCCTTCGTCCTGGAGAACTTTGAGGTGGCGGTTCAGATTGCCGTCGGTCAGAGCGCACAGGTCTTTCAGGTCGCTGAACAGCAGTCCGTCTGGATGCGCCATCAGTGATGTGAGCATGCCCAGCCGGGCTTTCTCGTGCATCGCCCGTTCGAGGCCGTCGTAGGAAAAGCGGCCCGAACTGGAATCGGGCTTACTGGCGGCCATGGTTTCGCTCCAGCGTAAAATACAGCACGACCGACGCCAGCGCCTGTCCGCCGCCGAACGGGATCGCCATCGCCCATGGTGAGAATGCCCAATCCCCCTGGGCAAATGCCAGCAGGAGAACACCGCACACGAGGTAATACCACGCCACCCAGATGATGGGACGCGGCAACAATCGGCTGGACGCGAACACACCCAGGCTGAACAAGATGCTCCACAGACCGGGAAGCTGCCAGGTGCTTTCGGGAGAACACATCACCAGCGCCAGCGTCAGCAAGGCGCCGGCGATCGTGCACGGCAGAAACTGCTCCACGGCCAGCCACGTCATGCGGGCCGCTGTCGGCAAGGTCGACCGACGGCAGCGCACGACCATCTCGAGGGCGGTGACCGCCACGCTGGCCATCGCCGCCAGCACCCACAGCATGATGTACGCCCGCGAGTCGTTGACAGGAGCCGGCATCACCAGTGCCTGAAGGGCGGAAGCCGAGATCGCAACGGCGGCGGAGAACCCGGCCGTCGCGGCCCGGTAACCACGGAATGGCTCGGTTCGCGCGACATGCAGGCGAATCTCGGAGAGCTGGGCGAGGGCGTCCTGAAGTTCCATGATCAAATCGTTCGGACAGTGGAATGCGACCGTCATATTCACTTTACAATGCAAAGTGTATCGGCGATTCGCAGAGCCGTCAAGCCCTTTCGGGGTGGCGCCGCGCAGGCGCGCATGTGGTTTCCGGTGGTGTGCCCCGGCCGCTTTTTCGGCGGCCGGGGCACTTTCGCGATGTCTTGCCCATTCGGCCTGTAGCGCGGTCATTGCGTCGATACTTGAGGAAATCGGTCGTAAACCCAAAAAGGCCGTTGTATGCTGGCCTGCGGTTCGCCACTACTTCTCAGGCGAATCTCCGCCAGTCACGTTTCACCGCCACGACATTCAGGGGCCGCCCGCGGGCCGCCGGGGGACGATCGCATGCCGATTACTGTTCAGTGCGTGTGTGGGAGGACGCTTAAGGCTCGCGCCGAATTCGCAGGGAAGCGCGCCGAATGCCCGACCTGCGGCCGTACGCTCGCCATTCCGGAAAGTTCCAGCCTCGCTGCTGAGGGCGCGGGCAGGGCGCTGCCTGTTGCATCGGGCAGCGTGGGATCCGATCCGATGGACATCGTCGATTTTCTTGATCCTCCCCGCGCGAAACCGGTCGCGAAGCCCGCGCGGCAGCCGATTTCGGTGCGGATGATGTTCGAGGCGCTGCTCGATCCGCGGAGCATTCAGTGGATGCTGATGCTGGGGGGCGGGTTACTCGTCCTGGGCCTGGTGATCTGGCTCGTCAGCAAGGGGATTTTCAAAGACCCCAAAGTGCTGGCAATCGCGATGGGGGTCGGGTCGCTGGCGATACTCGGCGGGGGCTGGGGCGTGATGCTCAAGACCCGCTTCCGGACGGCCGGGCAGGCCCTGACGTTTTTGGGCTGCGTCGTGGCGCCCATGAATCTGTGGTTTTACCACGCCCAGGGGCTGATCACGCTCGATCAGAACCTGTGGATCGGAGGCCTCGTCTGTTGCCTCATCTATGCCGCGACGGTGTACGTGCTGCGCGACCCGCTCTTCATGTACGCGGTGGAAGGGGGCCTGACGCTGACGACCCTGCTGCTGCTGGCCGATCTGCATTGGATCAGCGACACGTCGTTCCTGTGCCTGTTTCTGGTCGGCCTGGGCCTGGTCTCGATTCATTTCGAACGGGCCTTTCCACCGGGCGATGACGGCACGTTTACGCGGAAGCGGTTTGGGATGCCGCTGTTCTGGTCGGGACACGCGCAGTTCGGCGCGGGCCTGTTGATCCTGCTGGGCACGCAGGCCGCCGGTTGGATGTTCCATCCGGCGCGGCACCTGCTCGACTGGACGTGGGAAGGTAATACACTGTCGCAACATTCCCTGCTGGCGGGCGGGCTCTGGCTGGCCGGAATGTATGGCTACCTTTATTCAGACCTCGTCGTGCGGCGGGTGGGAGTCTACACGTACCTGGCGGCCTTCTGCCTGCTGCTGGCTCAAATGACGTTCGTCTGGGACAGGCTCCACGCCGAAGGGGTAATCGCCGTGCTGGCCGTTACGGCCCTGGCTGCGAATCTTGCGCGTCAGCAACTGAAGGACAGAAGCGAGAAGATCAACCGGGCGGTGCCCCCACTGGCCCTGGGCTTAAGCGCCCTGCCGGTTCTGCTGGGGCTCTTGATTCACGTGCGGGCCACGAGCGCGGTGGCGGCGCACCTGTCGCTGTCGTACACAACCGGATGGACGTTCGTCGGCGTGATGGTCGTGGTGACGCTGTGCAATCGCGCCTCGGCCTATCTGTTCCGCCACGTCGAACCGTCGACGTCGGCCGTCTACTTCTTCTTCAGCGCCGGGTCGCTGATCGTTGCCGCCGCGGGATTGCTGCGGCAACTCGACGTGCTGGACGGGCCGACCCAGGCGGTGTTCCTGATGGTGATTCCCCTGGCCTACCTGATCGCCGCACGGCTGTGGCGAGGGCATTCGCCTGAACGGCCGCTGATGTGGGTCTCTCATGCGGCGACCGGCGTGGTTCTGGCGCACGTCGTGCTGGCGTCGGTACACCTCCTGGGCGAGTCGCTGCTGCAGTCGGTTAAAGGGCACCGCGACAATCTGATGCTGGGCTTCGTGTTCGCCGAGGCCGCCGTGTTTTACACGCTGGCGGGCATCTTTCGGAAGCGCAGCGCCAACGTGTACCTTGCGGCGGCGGCGGGTTGCGCTGCGCTGTGGCAATTCATCAAATACGGGGACCTGATCGACGATTCGTACTACACGATGCTGTACGCGCTGCTGGGGATCGCGGCCCTGGCGACGGGACGTGCGCTGGGCATCGAGTCGCTCAAGACGTTCAATTCGTCCGGTGACGAAGGGGCTTCGCTGCGGGGCAGGGGGCTGGCGCTGTTCCAGAGCGGAAACGCCATTCTGTTTGTGGCCCTGCTGGCGGCGCTCTTGCAGGGGCTGTCGAACCTGGCCCGGCAGCATGCCAGTTGGCTGACCCTGTTCGCGCTGATGCTCACGACCGCGGCGAGCTACCTGGCGATTGCGATCGTCCCGCGCGGAAACTGGCGACGGCTGTACTGGACGTCGTCATTCACCCTGACCGGGTTGTGTTTTCTGACGATCCACGTGTTGAGCCTCTTGAGCGGCTGGCAAAAGCTCGAGATCTTCTGCGTTGTGATCGGCACGGCGCTGGTCATCAGCGGTTACATCGCCCGCTTCCGGGAAACCGAACACGATGCCGGCGAGACACTGACGATGGGCCTGTGGATCGGCAGCCTGCTCGTGATGGCGCCGCTGGCCGTCGCGGTCTGTTACTGGCGATTCAGTGCCGGGATCGTCCACTGGCAGGACGAACTGGCCCTGGTGGCGCTCACGCTGCTGATGCTGGTCACCGGATTTTCGTGGCGCGTTCAGTCCACGACGACAGCCGGCGGCGGAACGCTGCTTCTGTATCTGCTGGTCACGATTGGCGAGCTGGCGTACCGTCCGCAGGTCGCCACCGGTGTGTACCTGGCCGTCGGAGGGGCACTCGTATTTGCCGCAGGGCTCGTGCTCAGCATTTACCGCGACAAGCTGCTGGCTCTGCCCGACCGCATCGCGAAGCGCGAGGGAATCTTTCAGATCATCGGCTGGCGGTAGTTTGGAATGGTGTGTTCATTCTCAAGCATTGCACAACCGTGCGCGAAAAAAAAGACCCGGCCGCCACGTGGCGGCCGGGTCGCAGGAATCGCTGTCGCGAGCTCTATCGTCCGACGCCGTTACCCGAGAAGCCGCTGAACAGGAAGTTGAATTGGATCAGGCCGAGTGCCATGTTCCCCAACTCTTCGATCAGCGTGTACTGGACGATGATCGTGTCTTCAGGCTGAATCAGGATTCTCTCGGCGGGATTTTCGAGGGCCCGGCACAGATCGACCTTGATCGCGATCTGGCGTTTGCCCGGGATCTTTCGCAGAATGATGGCCCGCGAGGGTGGAATTCCGAACGCCTGGCCGGTGCCTCCCCCGCCTCCTCCACCGCGGCCGCCGCCGCCGCCGCCGTTCGCCAGTCCGACGCCCGCGCTGGAAACCTGGCCACCCGCCAGGGCGATGGCCTGCAGGATGTCGAGGTCGTAGTCACGGGGCAATTGTTGAGCACCGCCCCGCAGGGCGCCGCCCAGGTAATACAGCTCTCTGTCGCGAGACTGGATATAGACGATATCGCCGGTCTGCAGGATGATGTCCTCTTCCTTGAATTCGGGGACTTCATCCGGATAGAAACGGATCGGAATGCGAACGATGTTCTCGTCATCGGGCAGCTCCTGGATGTCGGTGCACGGATCGCGCCCGGCGTTCAAGTCGGCCAGCAGCCTGTCCCTGAGCGCGGCATCCATGCCCGTTCCACGGAAGATCAGGATTTCGTTCTGAGCGTCCAGCCCGGGCAGGCCACCGGTGGCGTTTAAGGCGTGCAACAGATCGTTCTCGTAGGCGTCGAGCGCGACGACGGCTCCCGTACCGCGCTTCGTGAGGCCCACTCCCAGCCCGCCGCCGCTTCCGCCACCACCGACCATGCCGCCGCCGCCGCCGGCGAAGCTATTGGCCTCCTCGCGCACCACGAGGACTTTGTGTTTCCGCCGCCGCTGCAACGTGACGATGATGCGGTCTTTGCCAATGGGCAGGATTTTCTGATCCACGGTATAGGCACGGCGGATCGCCAGAGTCGCCTGGGTGAGGGTCAGGCCCGTGAGCTTGATCGGTTCCACCAGGGGGAGCGCGATCGTTCCGTCTTCACGGATCGGAACGGGAAATCCCAGCGACGGCTCGGTCGATCCGGATTTCTCGTCGGGAAAGTGAACCGGAGGCGGTTCGTCGGACTTGCCGATCACCGATTCGATATAAATGCCGAGCGTGTCGCCCGGCCCGAGCTGATAGACCTTGGGCGGGTTCTGCCGCATCCGGGTCATCGTAATTTCCTGCATCTCGGATCGAGGAAGCCCCAGAAATTCGCGGGGAACGCGGCTGGCCTCGATCGCAGGGACCTGGCATCCGGTGAGCGCCAGGAGGCAAGCCCCCAGGGCACATCGCAGCGTCCGGTCGTGGTTCCATGAAAGTGGCATGTGAATCGACTCCTGGGTCATCCTGATTTTCGGGTCGTTGATCGGGACAGGTCGGGTGCTATCGTCAATGGCGGGGCGCGCCGCCTGTTGTGCCTAGTATCCGTCAGCGGCGTCCGTCCAGCGGACGGCGGTGTCATCGCCGTACGAGGCGTCTGCCTGAGCTTCTTCGAGGTTGTCGATATCCGCCGAGGCGCTGGGAGGCAGGCCGGTTTCATTTGTCGGCATCGGCTCGACCGGCGGCGCGATTCCATCGTCTCCGTAGGGCTGCACGTCTTCGACGGCAGCATCCGCACCGACTCCGGCGGCCCGCCGCGTCTGGCGCTTCTTGCGGTAAGGTGGCAGTGTCGGGGAGGTTACAACACGGCTCCAGTCGGAGATGCCTTCCTGTTCGGCGTACAGGGCTCCGTAAGAGTATCCGTTGAACCAGGCCAGTTGCCGTTCCTGGCCATCAGGGTTCTGGTATTCATATCCCCAGTACTCGCGCGGAGGAAGTGCCGGCTGGCAGAGCCCGCCCCCCGAGGCGACTGCGACGTAGCCGTCCTTGAAACCCTTGCCGAAGTCGCATTTGTAGTCGACATCGCAGTAATTCGACTTGCAACTCAGCCAGGCCATTTCGGCATAGCAACGATTGCGGCAATCGACCAGGCAACGATCGATGCAGTCCTTGGTGGAAATGCATCCACTGAACGTTGCCAGCAACAGCAGCGGCAAACATGTTTGGGCAATTTTCATGGAAGACAATCCTTGTCCAAAAACGATCCTGGCGGCAGGCTGCGTCCCCAGCCCGTGATCGAAAAATGGCGCGAACATTGTGATCGGTCTCGCAACCTGTCGGGCCGATCTTGCGGGAAGGCTCGAACGTGTTGCGACTGGTTGACGCGCGGGGGATCGGCGGCTCGATCAAACACCCCAGCCCCCCCGGGCGCGTTGTCGTGGGTCATCCGGCAAGCACCGGTCAGTCATTCCGGATTGAGGAGGCACCACACCCCGTCCGACCGCCACAATTCAGACCTGGCTGAACGATTGCGGCCGGCTTCCTTTGTTCCTCAAGTTCCGTGCAGAATGGTTCGGCTCGATATGCTCGCCGTAGGGAATCTATCGGCCGTACCGTCAAATCGGCTTTTGCGAAAAGCACGCAATTTACCGTGTCGCGCAGCGCAACCCGAAGGCGTATTGTCGCCAACTTCAAGGGCCGTAAGCAGATCGAGCAGGCATGAAGAATTTAACCTGCTTGTGACAACCCGGTCGTCACAACTCTTTGGCACTGTTAGACTTTGACGGCTGTAGCGATTATCTGACCTTGCCCGGCAATGCGGCACACCGCGCCGGGGTCATGCCGCCGGTCGTTGAGCCGGTCCCGGCGATCTGCCGGCCGGCCGGGACGTTGCGCTTGCGCCGATGGCCGGGAAGCCTCTGCGGTGGAGATTGCCGAGTTGCCCGCCGTCCGGGAGGCGAATCGGGAGGAACCGATCCAGGGCCATTTCCCCGACCAGGCAGATCCCCAGAATTCCAATCGCGGCCAAAGTCACGCCCGCCAGGGAAGCTCCGAACGGCGACGCGCTGGCGTGAGATACGCCGTTGGCGGTGAATGCTCGGTGGCGGTACGTCTCGAAACAGTCCTCAGGACTGATCAGCGTCATGACCGAGAGCGCAGCGCAAAGCGCCATGCAAGACAGGGCCAGGCGCCTCGTCACGGTGTATTGCCGGGGGCCCTTTCGCATGGCGGCAAGCGCGGCACGCGCAATGATCAGCATGGCACGCGGGCCCCATGCCAACCAGGCACTGCATCCGGCGATCGCCCCGATTTCGAGTGCCACGATGTCCCGCAGCGACGGCACGCGCAGCGGAATCCAGAATTGCATGATCTCTGCGAGGCACGCCACGACCAGGCAACAAACAGCCGATCGAGCTGCGGCCGAATGCCGGCTTGAACGTCCCTGGAACGGCACAAAGCATGCGCCCGCCCAGGCGAAACCCATGGGGACAAATGCGGTGGCGTTCACCAGCCAGTCGAACAGGCGCCCGCGTTCCCACGGATTCGAAGCCGCCATATCCGCGAGGCGTGCGCCGAAGTCAGGACTCGCAAACGCGAACGGAACGGCGCAGACGTAAGCGAACGACACGGTCATCATCAGGGCCGCGATGAGATGCAGAGACCGCGCCTCGCGGATGGCACGCAGCTCGATGTCGTCGCGGCGGACCGCGAACGGCTCGCTGGACCTGAGAATGTGTGGCCCATGCGCCACGCTGCTGCTAAATGTCTGCGGTCCGTTAATTTGCGAGGCCAAAGATCGTCCTGTCCCAGCTCCGCGATTACGGAGGAAAGCGGTCTTTGACTGGCAGGTCAGCGACCTGCCCCACGTGGAGCAGGTCGCTGACCTGCTCGTAAGGATCTTTCTCTCTGTGCCGGACGCCCGCCTCGGTCGCCTGCCGGGGGGGATTCTGCCAGATTTCGTGAATTCGGAGAAGACGACTTCCGGCCGTTATCCTCCCGATTGGAATCCGATAGAATCACCGGACCAGTGCCATGCCTTCACCTTCGCCCCTTCCTTCGTCTGGATTCGAATTTCACCTCGACCACACCGACGCCGCGACGGCGGCGCGCGTCGGCCGCTGGCGAACTCCGCACGGAACCGTCGACACCCCGGCATTCATGCCGGTGGGGACCGCAGGGACAGTCAAGGGATTGACACCCGACCAGCTCAAAGCGGCCGGCGTGCAGATGGTGCTGGCCAATACCTACCATCTGGCCCTGCGTCCCGGACCGGAAATCGTCGCCGAACTGGGAGGCCTCCATCGATTTTCCGGCTGGGACGGGCCGATCCTCACTGACAGCGGCGGGTTTCAGGTTTTCAGCCTGGCGAAGCTCTCGCGGCTGGACGACGAACAGGTCGTCTTCAGGTCGCACATCGACGGCAGCCTGCTGGAGCTTTCGCCGGAGCGTGCCGTCCTGATCCAGGAACAGCTTGGCGCCGATTGCATCATGTGCCTCGACGAATGCCCCCCTCACGAAGTATCTGCCGAACGCGTGCGTGCGGCCGTCGATCGGACCACTCGCTGGGCGACACGCTGCCGCGATGCACAGCGCCGTGGCGACCAGGCACTGTTTGGAATCGTTCAAGGCGGCACGTTTCGCGAATTGCGGGAACGGTCGGCCGAAGGCCTCTTGCCCCTCGATTTTCCGGGATATGCCGTGGGCGGGCTGAGCGTCGGGGAATCGCCGAAACAGATGTACGAGACCCTCGACTGGACGGTTCCGCTGTTGCCGGCCGACCGCCCGCGCTACCTGATGGGAGTGGGGCGGCCGATTGACCTGATCGAGGCGGTCTTGCGCGGGATTGATCTGTTTGATTGCGTCTTGCCGACTCGAAACGGCCGGAATGCTTCGGCGTTCACACACGAGGGTGTTCTGCGGCTGCGAAACCAGAAATTCCAGCGCGATGACGGGCCCCTCGATCCGAACTGTTCGTGTCCCGTCTGCCGGCAATTCTCACGGGGCTATCTGCGGCACCTGTTCATCGTGAACGAAATGCTGGGGCCAATCCTGCTGTCGTGGCATAACCTGGCGTACTACCAGCAGTTGCTTGCCGGACTGAGGCAGGCGATCCGGGAGAATCGTGCCGCCGAGTTTCGCGCGGTTCAGCTTGCCGGATGGGGTAACAATTCCTAAGATACCGACTTCTGCCGGCTGGCGGGGACGCGTTTCGCCCCCGTGGAGTGCCGTGGCGGAATATCAAGCGGGGCATGCAGTTCGGTTCGATCCTGAACGCGGCCCGCGCGCCACGCCGCAGCGGCGCGAGTCTGTATCGGAAAGCGAGTCATTTGAGAATGGACTGGATGTCTTTCATAAGGCTCCTCGCGGAAGGAAATGAAAAACCTGCCGCGCCAGGCGACAACCTGCTGATGTTCGCCCCTCTCATCCTGATCGCCGTCGTTTTCTATTTTCTGCTGCTGAAGCCGCAGCGTCGAGAACAGGCCGCCCGCGACGCGATGCTGGCCGCCCTGAAAAAGAACGACAAGGTCCAGACGGTCGGCGGGATCCTGGGAACGGTCGCGAACATCTCCGACGACGGTACCGAAGTCACGCTGAAAGTGGACGACAACACGCGGATCAAATTCACGCGCGGCAGCATTCAGCGCGTGGTGACGGCTGAAAAAGACGGAGATAAGGCCGCGGAATCGAAATGAACCAGCGAGCGAAGCGCTCAAATTCTTGCGGGACCGCCAGCGCTCTGGCATCTGCACTGACAGGAACTTTCCATGAACGGGTTGATTGCGTTTCTTACGTTTCTGGCCTGGGCCATTGTGTTCTTCGTGCTTCCGGTTCTGCTGGGAGTGGGCCTGTGCCGGGCGCTGCGGGTGAAGGAATTTGGCGGACGGGCAGCGTTTGTGCTGTTCACCATTTTTCTGGGATTTCTGCCGTTCGCCTTGAAGGTCGTTCAGACCGAAGCCTACGCCTACAGGACCTTCACAGGCAGTGACTGGGTCTCGGCCGCCGACGTCAAAGACGGCGTCGATCCGGACACGAAGCAGCCGATCAAGGTGGACGCGAAAGGCGCCAGGGTCGACAAAAAGGAGCTCACGTCGCGAGAACTCAAGTACATGGGGGGCAAGTGGGTCCTGGTGAAGGACCCGAAAATCGAGATCGTCAAACACACGACATTCGACCTGGCGCGGGCCAAAGACGCCATTGCTTACGGCATCGACCTGGCCGGTGGCACCAACCTGGTCTACGAGCTCGACGTGGCGAATAAGGGTGATGAAGAGGTCGGCAAAGATCTCATGGAACGCATGGTGGCCGCCGTCACGCGGCGCATCAACCCGGCCGGCACGAAGGAAATCGTCGTGCGCCGCGTGGGGCAGATCCGCATCGAAGTGATTCTGCCCGGAGCCGACCCGGCCGTCGTCGAAGAGACCAAAAAGCTGATGACCGAGCTCGGCACGCTCGAATTCTCGATCGTCTGCAACAATATCGATCACCCGGATATCATCACCGCCGCCCGAAAAACGGCCGGACCCGACGTCGTCATCAACGGCAAAACAGTCGCTAAATGGCGGCCGGTGCAGTCGAAAATCGACGAACAGGGGCGCAAAGTGCCCAATAAGGAATTTGGTGGGAATCCCGAAATTGCCGTCCGGGAAGTCAAAGGGAAGGACGGCCCCCGGGAGGAAGTGCTCGTTCTGTACGAATCCGAAGAGCGGAAGCAAGTCACCGGCAAGCTGCTCAAGCGGGCGTATCCCGAGCGCGACAGCAGCGCACGGCCGGCCGTCGGGTTCACGTTCAACCAGATCGGCGGGTTCCGATTTCATGAGCTGACGTCCCGCTGGCAACCGGCGAAAGACGGACGGAAACGGCAGCTTGCCGTGCTGCTCAACAACGAAATCGTGACGGCACCGACGCTGAACCAGCCGATCAGCGAGCGCGGCATCATCGAGAGCGGCCGGTTCACCGACAAAGACGTCAAAGAGCTGGTGATGATCCTGAACGCGGGCGCCTTGCCGGTGCCCATCAGGAAGACCCCGATCAGCGAGTTTACGATCAGCCCGACGCTGGGATACGACGTGCAATCGAAAGGAAAGCTCGCGTTGTGGGTGGCGTCGATCGCCGTCGTGGTGTTCATGGCGTTGTATTATTTCGTCGCCGGTCTGGTGGCCGACCTGGCGCTGCTTCTCAACCTGCTGTTCATCGTCGCAATCATGGCGTTTGTGAAGGCGGCCTTTACGCTGCCGGGCCTGGCGGGGCTGGTGCTCAGTGCCGGCATGGCCGTCGATGCCAACGTGCTGATCTACGAGCGCATGCGTGAAGAGCTGGCGCGCGGCGCCAGCCTGCGGATGGCCATTCATAACGGGTTCGACAAGGCGTTCGCGGCGATTTTCGATTCGAATATCTCCACGCTCATCGCGGCCATGATCCTGTACATGGTCGGCACCGAAACGGTAAAGGGCTTCGCCGTTTCGCTGTTCATCGGCCTGGTCATGAACCTGTACACCGCCGTTTTCATCAGCCGCCTGGTGATGAACATTCTCGAACGCTCGCGGACGATCAAGCAGGTGAAAATGATGGGGCTGATTCCCGTCTCGAATTTCGATTTCGTCGGAAAACAGGTGATCGCATCGGCGGCCTCGATCGTGCTGATTGCCGTCGGCATGGTCGCCTTCGTGGCCCGCGGCACCTCGAATTACGACATCGACTTTACCGGCGGTCACTCGGTCACCATGCAGTTCAACGACAAGCAGGGGACCGATCAGGTCCGCGAGTCGCTCGAGAACACGTTTAACAAGAATATCACCGTGGAAGAGCTGACGCCGTTCGACGCCAGTTCGACGGGAAAGCATTTCCGGCTGCGCATCGCTAATGAAGGCGGCAAGGAGATCAGCAAGGAAGACGTGGAATCGAAAATCAATTCCACGTTTCCGGGAATGCTCACCAAAATTCAGTTAACGACGATCGGCGATTTCGAAACGATTCCGACGGCTGACGCCGAAAAATCCGACGGTTCTACCGCTCAGTTCGCAGGCGGCCATAAACTGGCCCTGACGTTCAACAATGACATTGCCCCTGCCACATTCGGCCGCAGCCTGCAGGAACAGCTCCAGGCGATTGGCGGTGAAGGTGCGAAAAAATACCCCGATGCCGAGTCGCTGTTTCTGCTCGAAGGGACCGCCGGCAAGGGAATGACCGTCGCCGACGGCAAGGTACGCATTTACACCGCCATGACGCTGCTGGCCAGTCCCAAGGTCGCCGCCGACGATTTGAAGGCCGCGCTGACGGCCGTGCAGCAGAAAATGGAGACCATTCCGCTGTTCGACGAAGTCACGAGCTTCGAAAGTTCGGTCGCAAGCGAGACAAAAACGTCCGCCTTGATTGCGATTATCGTCTCGCTGATCGCGCTGATCATTTACGTCTGGTTCCGGTTCGAAAACCTGGTGTTCGGCCTGGCTGCCGTGATCGCTTTGGCCCACGACGTGCTCGTGTCGCTGGGATGCGTGGCGCTGGCGGGCTATGCGGCCGATACGGCGGTCGGCAAGTTTCTGCTCCTCAACGATTTCAAGATCAATATGGCCATGATCGCGGCGTTCCTGACAATCGTCGGTTATTCGCTCAACGACACGATCGTGATCTTCGACCGCCTCCGCGAAATTCGCGGCAAAAACCCGGTCATCAACAAAGACATGATCAACCTCACCGTCAACCAGACGTTAAGCCGCACGATCCTGACGGCCCTCACAGTCTTCATCACGGTCGTGATCCTGTATGCACTGGGGGGCGAAGGCATCCACGGATTCGCGTTCTGCATGGTGATCGGCTCAATCGCCGGGACGTACAGCACGGTCTATATCGCCAGCCCGCTGGTGCTGGTGTTCATGAGGAATGCACCATTGCCGGCCGGGCCGCGCCGTCCGTCGCCCGGCATGGGAGGCGCTCAGCCGGCCGCCTGAGCAGGTCCCGCCTGCCGGACAGCACCGCGGTTCCAAACAGATAGCCCGACGCGTCAGCAAGGGAACGAGGAAATGCGTTATCTCCCCTCGCTGATGCCGCGCATCAACTTGGCCAGCACTGGCTGCCGCCGTCGACGCGAAGCACCTGACCCGTGACGAACGCGCCCAGGGGGCCGGCGAAGAAGTCGATCACGCGGGCGACCTCGTCGACCTGCGCGACGCGGTCGAGCGTTCCTTCGGTGACGAGCCGCGCCGGATCGACCTGCCTGGTTCCCAGATAGCGCCCCGTCCGAGTGTCTCCCGGTGCGAGGCTGTTGACGGTGATGTTGTATTCCCGCAATTGCATCGCCAGGCACCGCGTGTATTCGATGACGGCGGCCTTGGCGGTCGAGTAAATGGCCTGGTTGGCGAACCCGCGGAACGCGGCGATCGAGCTGATCGTGATGATCCGCCCCGTGCGGCGCTCCATCATCGGCCGCGCCACAGCCTGGCAGATGAAAATCGTCGAAATCAGGTTGCGATCGAGCACGGCCCGCACGTCTTCGTGCTTTACATTCACGGCGTCGTTCGGGTTGGGCTTGCCGCCGGCGGCCGCAATGTCGCCCCCCGCGTTGTGTACGAGAATGTCGATCGGCCCAAGCTCAGTCGTCACGTCTGCTGCAATCCGGTTGACGTCTTCCGATTTCGTCAGGTCGCCGAGCACGCGCGTCGTCTTGACGCCGTGCTGCCGACCGACTTCGCGGGCCGTGTTGGTGAGCGTGGTCCCTTCGCCGTATTCGGCGGGGCCCTGCTCGCGCATGCCGTGAATGCCGACGCGGCAGCCGAGTACCGCCAGGCGCTCGGCAAAGGCCCGCCCCAGGCCACGTCCGGCCCCCGTGACAAGCGCAGTCTTCCCCTCTAAATACCGCTCACACATGATGTCGAACTCAGCAATTCACGAACGTGCGATCATATTATCTTCAAGCCCACGAACGGGCAACGACCGATAGGTTGGTCCTCGTCCGGACAAAGTCACTGCTTCGCTTTCGGCTGCGGCAGCGGCAACGTCCGCACGTTTTTGTCTTCGATTCCGTCCAGCAGCAGGTTGGCGATGACGGGCTCGTTTTCTTTCATCGTGACCCACACGATCTGGTCGAATTCGCCGACGTCTTTCCCTCGCAGTTTCGAATCTCCGCCGGTCGTGGCCAGTGTGAAATGGTCTCGCCCATTGCGTACGAACTTGGCGTAGTTGTGGACGTGTCCCGCGAAGACCGTGTATTTGCGATTGCCGAGGGCCCGTTCTACGCTCGTCCAACCGGTCTTTTCATGATCGGCATCAGCATAGGCCCAGGCCGGCTTGTGCATGAACACAAACGTCCAGCGAGCGTCCTCATTGCGCTTCAGCACATCGGCCAACCACGCCTGCTGTTCGGCGCCGAATGCAAAGGGTTCGCTGCTGGGCGGATCTTCGCTGTTCAGCGCCACGAACAGCGCATCGTGATACCGGAATTCATAATACGTGCGGCCGAACTTGCGCTTCCAGTTCTCTGACATCAGCCGGTTCGCCAGGTCGTGGTTTCCCGGGACATAAAAGAACGGCATCTCCAATTGCCGCAGTTTGGCTTGAAATTCGGCCCATTCGAGGGCCCACTGGCCGTTGTCTTCGGAATAACCCTCGATCAGATCGCCGACTGAGATCACGAACTCGGGCTGCATCAGGTTGATTTTCTTGACCGCGGCGCCAAACACGCCGGGGCGATGTCCGCCAGTCCGGTCGGTGACGATGGCAAACTGGAAGTTGCGCTTTTCATTATTGAGCGCGAGGCTCGTCCACGGATTTGTCGCCTCCACACGAATCTGCATCGGATCGTCGCCGACTGCACGGGCGTTGCCCGGTGCGTTCGAAGTCGAAAAGACTGCCGTCAGAGCTATGGCCGCCAATGCCAGCGTTCCCACGAAAATCTTGTGCATGTCGTGCGCTCCTGGAGTTCCAGAAATTCGGTGCGCCTAGGCTACATGAGCGACACGCGGGATGCAATCGCGCGGCGGTGCGGGCGCAGGGTGGGCTGTGCCCACCAATCCTGCATGCCAAATCCGGTGGCATGGGTGGTGGGCACAGCCCACCCTACATCACAGTTCCAGCGGCGTCGCGGGCCATCCGTCCGTTGACAAAAACGGCTTCGACGGAGCCCGGGAATGTGACCCCCTCAAACGGCGACCAGCCACACTTCGTGAACAGGTTCTCGCGGCGAATCGTGACGGGGCGCGACAGATTGAGGACCGTCAGAGACGCCGCGCAGCCCGGCTCGATCCGGCCGAACTTGCGCGGAGTCGTATAGGGATTGACGAACCGGCCGGGGTTTTCGGAACAAAACGCCGCGGTCTGCTCAGGGCGAAAGCCCTGTTTAAGGATCAGCCAGGTGACAAACGCCCCGAAGGTGTCGAGGTGCGGCTGGCCCGAAATACCGCGGGCCTTTTCCTCGAGTGTATGCGGAGCATGGTCGGTCGCCAGATAGTCGAGCGTTCCGTCGCGAAGGGCCGCGAGCATCGCCAGTCGGTCGCCGACGGCCCGCAGTGGCGGATTCATCTGCATCAATCCGCGATTTGATTCTGTGATGACGTCCGTGTCGAAGTACAGATGATGCGGCGTGACCTCGCACGTGACGCGCAGCCCCCGGCGGCGGGCCTCGCGGATCAACGGCAGGCCTTCTCCCACGGAATAGTGACACAGTTTTCCGGTCAGGTCGTACTTTTCGATCATCCGCAGGGCAAACGCTGTTGCAGAGACTTCGCATTCCGGCGGGCGCCGCAACTCGTGAGTCGCCGCGTGCGTGTGCGCTTCGAGCAGCACCGGGTCTTCACAGTGAAAGCTGACGTCGCAGCCACGGTACGGGGCCAGCGTCGCGTCGAGCTGTTCGAGCGTCGTGAAGAACAGGTCCCCCACGCTGTGCCCCATGTAGACTTTGTACGGTACGGCAAACGACAGCGGTTTCGTTCCCGGACCGATCCCGGCGTAAAGCGTCACCTGAATCCGCACGTTTCTGCGGCGGACATGGCCTTGCTTGGCGCGATAGCTGGCGTCGTCGATCGGCGCGACGCGGTTATTCGGCATGTCGGCGACATGCACAACGCCGCCGTTCAGGGCAGCTTTGGCGGCGGTGCAGAAATCCTCTTTGTAGGTTTCCCCCTCGCTCACGTCGTCGCGGGCATGGATATGAATGTCTCCCATGCCGGCAAAGATCAGGCAATCGTCTCCGTACGTGTAGTCGGCCCGGCCCAGTTCCGGACCGACGGCAGCGATCGTGTCCCCTTCGACACGGATCTGTCCCGCGCGAACGCCCGTGGAATCAACAAGTTGGCCGGAGATAATCATGGTTTGCATCACTTACCGCACCAGCATAGGCTATGGAGCGGCGTTGATCCAATCTCCTGGCGATTGAACCGAAGGACTTTGACGATGCGCAGACGACGAACGAAGCTGCTTGGTCTCGCGGTTGCGGCAGTCGGATTCGGCGTATCAATGTCGTCGATGCGGGCCGACGTGCCGCGCGTTCTCGAACCGGGAAAGCTGCCGGCCGATAAGCGCCTGGCCGTGCGAACGACGAACGATGCCGCGCATCCGTGGGCGCCTCCCACGACGCTGCCGGCGTGGGAAGCGGTCAAAACACGCATCCGCGAACAGATGCTGGTGGGGATGGGGCTGTGGCCGATGCCGCCCATGGCGCCTTTGAATCCGGTGATCCACGGCAAGATCGAGCGCGACGACTACACGATCGAGAAGGTGTTCTTTGCCAGCCACCCCGGCCACTACGTCTCGGGCAATCTGTACCGGCCGAAGAACGTCCAGGGGAAAGTGCCGGGAGTGCTGTTTCCGCACGGCCACTGGGCCAACGGCCGGATGTACGAGCTGGCCGCCGACAAAGCCAGGTCCGACGAAATCGCAGGAGGCGGCGAAAAATTCCTGGCCGGCGCGCAGTACCCATTGCAGGCGTTGCCCGTGGGGCTGGCGCGAATGGGATGTGTCGTGTTCCACTACGACATGGTGGGGGTCGCCGACAGCCAGAAAATTCCCCACGCGGCGGGCTTCTCGGACCTCGACGCTACGCTCAAGCTGCAGGATGCAATGGGCCTGCAGACCGTGAATTCGATCCAGGCCCTCAATTTTCTGACTTCGCTGCCCGACGTCGACACAACGCGGATCGGCGTCACGGGAGCCAGCGGCGGTGGCACTCAGACATTCGTGCTGTGCGCCGTCGATCCGCGACCCACGGTCGCCTTTCCGGCCGTGATGGTCTCGACGGCCATGCAGGGAGGTTGCGTCTGCGAAAACTGTTCGTATCTCAGGCTGGGTGTGAACAACATTGCGATGACGGCGCTGTTCGCCCCCAAGCCGCTGGCCATGTCGGGCGCTAACGACTGGACAATCGACATCCAGAACAGTGGTCTTCCCGAGCTCAAGGCAATCTACGGTCTGTATCACAAATCGGACCTGGTGCACGCCAAAACGCTGGCCCGGTTTGGCCACAACTACAACCAGGTTTCACGAGAGATGATGTACGCCTGGTTCAACAAATACCTGAGTGTGGGGGCCAAAGAACCGGTGGAAGAGCGTGATTTTCAGCCCGTGCCACCCAAAGAGCTGAGCGTCTATGACGCCGCCCATCCGTTGCCTCTCGACGCGCTCGACGCCACTGGCCTGAGGGCCCACTTGACGCTCGTGGCGAACGATCAACTGGCTGCGCTGCTCCCCAAGAACGTCGAGGCGTTTCAGGAATATCGCCGGATCATCGGCACCGCCGCGCGGATCATGCTCGACGCGGGCGTCCCCGCCCCGGATGAAGTGAACGCGGCCGGCCCTTTGCATGCAGAACAGACGGCAACCGGCGTGCGGATGTTTCGCATTACGGCAACCCGTCGTGACGCCGGCGAGCAGATCCCGATCCTCGCGCTCTTGCCCCAGAACTTTGGTGGCGACGTCGTGCTGTGGTTCGACGGCGCCGGCAAACAGCACCTGTTTGACGCCGCGGGCAATCCAAAGGCGGCCGTGCAGAAGTTGCTCGATGCCGCTCGCGGAGTGATTTCGGCTGACCTGTTCCAGACGGGCGAATTTCTGACAGATCCCTCCAAGCCGCTAACGGCGCAGGCAGTGAATTCCGGATTCCCCGGCTACACGTTCGGCTACAATCGGCCGCTGCTGTCGAACCGGGTGCGCGATATCCTGACCGTGATCGGCGGCGTCCGCAAGTTCGCCAATTTCAAGACGGTGCACCTGGTGGGCACAGGCGAGGCCGGCCCGTGGGTCGGGCTCGCGCGGGGGTTGGCCGACGACCGCATTGCACGCTGCCTGGCCGACCTGCGCGGCTTCGGGTTCAGCAAGATTCAGCAGATGAGCGATCCCATGCTGTTGCCCGGCGCTCTGAAGTACGGCGGCATTGGCTGGCTGGCGGCCCTCGCGGCGCCGCACGAACTCGCCCTGTATGGCACCGAGGGAGTTCCGGCGGATGAAATGAACGGGCTCAACGTGGTCTATAAGTTGACCCCGGAGAAGCTGACGACGACGGCCACGCCGCTCACGGACGAAATCGTGGCTGAGCAGATTTTGAAATGATATGAAAGCAGTCCGCGCCGGCACTGGATGCCCAGAGTAGTCATTTCGCTCCGCCGAGATGAGTTCTCGATGCTCCTCGCATGAGCCGTGTTTGATCACGAGAATTCTGGGCGGGCCGGCAAAGTGACGGGACGCAGGGACGCCGAGACCAGAGTTGCGCGCGAAGCGCCGTGTTGTTCGGGGGCGGGGACTTTCGGGAAGGGCACAGACCTCATCTCGGCGGAGCGAGACGACTACTCGTATGTTACGCGCCGGTTGCCAGCAGCAGGCCAATGCGGCAGCCGTTGAGAAAGTCGGGGATGTTCAGCGTTTCGTTGACGGTGTGAACGTCCTGCTGGCCGCTGCCGAGCGTGACGGTGGGCAGCCCGCGGGCCGACAGCCAGTTGGCGTCGAGGCCGCCGTTGCTGAACCGCGTCGTCGGATCGAGGCCCACGGCGCGGATCGCCCCCAGCGCTGCCTGAACGGCGGGCTCCGATTCCTTCAAACGAAACGACTCGTATTTCAGGCTGGCCTCGAACCGCAGGCGTCCGGCCCTGCCGGCGTCGTTCTTTACCGAGCAGGCGGCCCGTTCAAAGGCCGAGCGGAATTCCTCGACGAGCCGCTTGCGGAACGCGGGATCGTGGCTGCGGACTTCTGCCCGCAACTTGACGTACGGTGTGACGACGTTCGTGGCTTCGCCGCCGCCGATGATGCCGATGTTGCTCGTTCCTGAGTGCTTGCCTTTGACGATCAGCCCGTGCCAGCCATTCTGGTGCAGGTCGGCGACGGTCAGGCCCGCAATGCCGATGGCGCTCACGCCCCCTTCGGGATGCACTCCGGCATGGCTGGCAATGCCCGCCAGGTCGATTGTCAGGTCGTAGGCCCCTGTCGCGCCAATGCACGCCGTGGCCGCGGACCCGCCATCCCAATTAAAGCAGAGTTTTGGATTTCCGAGTTTCGGCAGACTCACGTACCGGGCACCATACAGCCCGATCTCTTCCTGGACGGGCCAGAACAGAGTCAGCGGCGGATGGGACAGACCCTGGCGGATGATTTCGAGGATTGCGGTGAGCACGACCGTCGCACCGCTACGATCGTCGCCTCCCAGCGCAGTTTCGGGATCGGCCGACGTGATTTCTTTCCCCTTGCGGACCGGTTTGGAGCCGACGCACAGCGGGACGGTGTCGAGATGCGCCATCAAGAGCCGCCGCGGGGCGCGCACGGTTCCAGGCAGGCTGACGATCAGGTTGCCGACTTCTCCACCGGCGGGGCTTTTCTTATTGACGCCATCGACGAGAATCGCCGATTTCGGAACCCCGGCATGCAGCAGCTCGCTGGTGATGTGTCCTACGACGGTGCCCTCCTCACAACTCTTGCCGCAAATGGCCATCAGCGTCATGACGCGTTCGATGGCGGCTTTTTCGTCGATCAGCGGAAGGGAACCGTTCGGCTTGGTCATCTTGGAGATTCCAGGAATGTGTGGACAAAAGAAAGATAACCGCGGATGACGCGGATGGTCGCGGAGGTGCTGGTGCACCCCGTTTCTGCCAATCCGCGTCTATCCGCGTCATCCGCGGTAAGGTTCCTGTTCGTTTCGGGTTTTGGCGAGCTTTGGAATATCGATGAATCCGCGATGATTCACAACCCTGCCGTGGCTCGACCAACCGCAATTCGTTTAACCGCGACCCGGGGGGGAGCACGTATCGCAGGCTGGTGACACGTGATTTGCACGGTGATCGACGCAGGCAAGCACGAAACGGACGATCGCGGACCTAGAACGCCAGGTGCGCAGGATTGAGAGTCTAATCACGTTCGATACGCGCTCCGACCACCGCTATGCGCGGCGGTGCCCGGGTCGCGGTTAAACAATCCGGGTGCGCTGCGAGCCGGACCGTCAAAAGATACCGAGCTGGTCGCGGGCTTCGTCGGTCATGCGGTCGGGGGACCAGGGTGGCGCGAGCACGAGCTTGATCTCGGCCGTCTTGACACCTTCCACCTTCTCGAGCGCCAGCTTCGACTGCTGCACGATCTGCGGGCCGGCGGGACAGGCGGGACTCGTCAGCGTCATCTCGACCTTGACGGTTTCGGCTTCCTGTTCGATGCCGTACACCAGGCCCAGATCAACGATGTTGATCATCAACTCGGGATCGATCACCTGCTTGAGCGCTTCGAGCAATGCGACTTCATCGGCCATGAGGGTTCTCCTTACGGGGCGCGCAGCAGAATGTCATTGCCCTGCACGCGGACTTCAAACGTGGCGATCGGCTCGACGGCTGGCATGCACAGGGGACGACCGCTGCGTACGTCGAACCGGGCGCCGTGTCGGGGACATTCGATCGACGTCCCCTCCAGCGCGCCGTCGGTGAGCGGCTGGCCGTCGTGCGAACAGACGTCTTCGACGGCGTACAATTCTTCGCCGATTCGAAAGACAAGCACTGCGCGATCGTCGAACACCAGCGACAGCCGGCCGCCGGTCGGAATTTCATCTAGCGTGGCGACTTTTTCGAATTCGGCCATTTTCTCTCGCACTGCGCCATCTCAACGATCGATCCCCAATTTGCGCTTCACCGCCCGGCTCAGCGTGTCGCGGACTGCTTCCACGGCGATCCGGTCGTAGACTCCGTGGAAGAATCCTTCGACGATCATGTGCATGGCCTCGTACCGCGAGAGGCCGCGGCACATGCAGTAAAAAATCTGCTCGGCGTCGACGCGGCCGGCCGTGGCGCCGTGCGTACAGCGCACGTCGTCGGCCTCGATTTCGAGCCCGGGAATGGCGTCGGCCCGGCAATCCGGGCTGAGCAGCAGGCTGTCGTTGCGCTGGTAGCCGTCGGTCTTCTGCGCTTCGGGATCGACGCGAATCATGCCGCGCCACACGACGCGGGCCTCGTCCCGCAGCACATCTTTATAGAGCAGGTCGCTGCGGGTGTCGGGTGCCTTGTGGGTTTGCTGGGTATAGTACGACAGCAGTTGCCGGTCGGTGGCGAACGTCACGCCGTTCACTTCAC
>JACQFH010000138.1 GCA_016200145.1 Planctomycetia bacterium
CGGCGGACGCACCCGGGGAGACCAATTCTTTTCGAATCGGTGCCCGTCCCCGGCTCGCCCCCTCTTCCATCCCGCAACATACAACGTACCCGCCAGCCGCACGGATCACCCCAAATCAACGCCTTGCCGCGAGCCATGCCTCCCGCACGCCCCCACTCGCTGCCCCCAGCGCCGCGGGGACTGTGTACTCGTGGCCTCCAGCACGGCCCTGATTTCCTCGGGGGACATGCCCCGCTCGAGCATCGAGTGCTTGAGTGACATCTCCCACTGGGCAATCCGCAGCTTGTGCCAGTAATAGCTGACGATCGCCACGGACCCCACCAGGCAACTCGACACGATCGGCACGGCGTCGCTGTATCGCAGAAACTGCAGGAAATCGTTCACGGCCATCCCCCCTTCGAGTTCGAGACCCGTTCAGTCCTCGATCCGCCCGCCGCGAATCGCAATTTTCTTCCCCGCAGTATATCCGACGCTCGCCAACCATTTCATCTAGGGGCCTGATTACCTTCTGCGATTTGGCCGCGAAGCGGCAAGCAGCTGCATACCGGCGGACGCACCCGGGGAGACCAATTCTCTTCGAATCGGTGCCCGTCCCCGGCTCGCCTCTCGATATCTCGCCTCTGCCTACGTCCCGCGAACAAATCCCCGGCCGCAAGTCACGGCCGGGGCTCAGGGCAGCAGCACTCGAATCGCCGTCTATTCTCTTCAAGCCTCAGGCCTCACGCCTCAAACCTTCGTTACAGCGATCCCCGCTCGGCAACCGTCTTATCCGCCACGGCGGGCTTCGTGCCCCGGCCGAAGTACTCGTCGATCTGGTTCGACAGGTCTTCGGGAACGACCGGCGTCGTGTCGACCTGGATCAGCCCGCTGAACTTGCCGTCGACGTCGAGCATTTTCTGGGCAACGTCGAGCTGCTTGTTGAGGTCGCTGATCAGCTTCTTGGCGCGAGCCAGTTGCGAATCGTCGAGCTGCACGCTGGTTGCGGTCTGGGCGGCCTGGATCGTCTTCATACGGGCGTCCAGGTTTTCAATCTGCACTTCCAGGTCGCGCTTCGAGGCCAGCATGCCTTCGAGCTTCTCGCGGGCCGCGCTTACCGACTTTTCGCGTGCCGTCAGAATCTGCCGCTTGCTGCCGAGCGTGGTCTCGGCGGATTTGAAGCGTTCGAACCGACAGGCCAGGTCGCGTTTCACGTCATTCGAGGTGTAGGTGCGGCTGGCGTACTGGTACGTCGACCGGCCCTGGTCCACGTCGCGGCGCAACGCCAGGATTTCGTCCTTCTGTTTGCCGAGTTCGGTTTCGGCCCGTGCGATGTCCTTATTGAGGTGTTCGACGCTGACCTCTTCTTCAGCGATCACGTGCATGCACTTGCGGATGTCGGGAACGAGATTGGTCACCAGGTCGCGAGCCCGCTGAATCTCGAATTCGATCGGGACTTCCGACTTGATGGCGTCGCGCGCCGAGGATCCGGCGGTCTTGAGATAGCTAATGACGTCGCGTCCGAAGACGAGCGTGCTGAGGACGGCCACCGCGGCCACACCGAGTAGAGCCTTCTTAAGAATGAACATGACTGATTTCTCCTGAAACGGATGCTGCCTGCCCTGTCTGCGAGTTGCCGGGCGGTCGACAACCGACCGCTCCCCGACAGGTGATTCGCCCCCTGTTCAGGATTCTTGACACGATTTGGCGGGATTTCAAAAAAAGCCCTAAAGGGGCCTTTTTTCCGAAATTCTCCCCTCTCCCCTCGCGGGAGAGGGGGACATGGTTGTCCATTGGACACCGATTGGAATGCGAGACGCTCCAATCATGAGGGGCTACGCGCCCAATCATGGGGGGGTACCCCACACCCCTCACGATTGAAAAAACTAGGAGTTTTCTCCAATGGTGAGGGGGTCGCTCCAATCGTGGGGGGGTCCGGACGACGTTCGCTGTATTCTGTTGCAAATTGCTCTACCGGGACTTCATGAATCAGTACTTCAATCCTCACGCCGTTCGCCAAGACGCCGCCACATCGTGTCGCGCTGAAATACGGATTTCTTTCCCGCATTTGCCCCGCGCCTTCCACGAATTCTTCGCTTGCCTGATCATGTTGATATAATTATTAATATATTATACGTACAATTGAAGTCTTTTGTTTGTGAAAACAACAGACTTCACTAAAATCGTTGCAACTCCCGCGACACCAGGAATTTCCGCGTCCATCCCGGCAGAAAAATAGAAAAACTTTTGCCCTGTTACATGGTCAGATGTAGGGTGGGTCGAACGGAGTGAGGCCCACCTGGATCGGCAACGTGGTGGGCCTCGCACGGCTCGACCCACCCTACGATCCCTTCCGCGCAGCGCCTGCCCCCTTAGGGAAGGGGGGGTCGTGCCGCATGCTGGCCGACAACCGATTCGCTGCCAGCCATTGCGTCCGCATTCGTTTTTGTCGAAAGGACGGGGTAAAATGGTCGTCTGCTCCTGGAAAGTCATCCCAGCCATTCCTTTCCACTGCCCGTCGCGCATACATGCACGTTCGTTGCCCACATTGCCAGAATCCGATTGAACTGGTGGGGGACTTCGAGCCGAATAACGTCACGTGCCCCTCGTGCGGCAGCAATTTCAATCTCGCCACCGACGAGACGGTCAACTACCGGCCGTCGATGGACGCAATCGGCCATTTTCAGTTGGTCGAACGGCTCGGGATGGGGCACTTCGGCACTGTTTGGAAGGCGCACGATACCGAGCTCGACCGAGTTGTCGCCATCAAGATCCCCCGGCAGGAACAGGTCGACTCAAAACAGACAGAGCAATTTCTGCGAGAAGCTCGTGCCGCCGCCCAGCTTCGGCACCCTCATATCGTCAGCGTGCATGAAGTCGGTCGACGTGACGGAACTTTGTACATCGTCAGCGATTTCGTTCCAGGATTGACGCTGGCCGACTGGCTGACGGGTCAGCGTCCAACAATCCGGGACGCCGTGGAACTCTGCGTCAAAATCGCCGTCGCCCTGGATCACGCGCACGCCGCCGGTGTCATCCACCGGGACCTCAAGCCGTCCAACATCATGATCGACGGCTCAGGGGAGCCGCACCTGATGGATTTCGGGTTGGCCAAGCGCGATGCCGGGGAAATCACAATGACGATGGATGGGCACGTGCTGGGGACGCCGGCCTATATGTCCCCCGAGCAGGCGCGGGGTGAAGCGCACCAGGCCGACTGCCGCAGCGATGTTTATT
This sequence comes from Planctomycetia bacterium, assembly GCA_016200145.1. Lineage (GTDB taxonomy): Bacteria > Planctomycetota > Planctomycetia > Planctomycetales > Planctomycetaceae > JACQFH01. The sequence goes on from JACQFH010000138.1 coordinate 3,214, forward strand.
CACTGGGGGTCATCCTGTTTGAACTGCTCACCGGTGAGCGCCCGTTCCGTGGCAATGCGCGAATGCTGCTGCACCAGGTAATTCACGACGAGCCCCCCAGCCCTCGGAAACTGAACGCGACCATTCCCCGAGATCTTGAAACGGTCTGTTTGAAATGTCTCGAAAAGTCCACCGAGCAGCGCTATCCATCAGCTCGAATCGTGGCTGAGGAACTTGGAAGATGGTTGAAGGATGAGCCGATCCTGGCCCGGCCTGTCAATGCGGTGTCCCGCGGATTCCGCTGGTGCCTGCGCAATCCGCTGGTTGCCGGGCTCCTGGGGATCATCACTGTAACGCTGCTGGCCGGCACGATCATTTCGAGCTATTTTGCGGTTCTTGCGGCCAATCGTGCGGAACTTGCTCGGCAGGAAACCGACCGGGCAAACGAGAATGCCGCTGAGGTCGGCCGCGAGGCGCAGCGGGCCAATCAGAACGCCGTCGCAGCGCAACTCAACGCCGAACAGGAATCTCACGCCCGCCGAGGAACGGAGCGCCAACTGCGGATTGCCACGGCCGAGCGATTGGCGGCTCAATCACGAATTGTCCGTCAGGAGTTTCCACAGCGGAGCGCTCTTTTGGCTGTTGCCGCAGCCGAGGCGACGTTGAACGTCGGCGAGCCGGTGCTGGCACGCGCACACGAAGAGCTTTACGAGTCGCTGCAGGCAGTCGGCGGACAGCCCCTGGCAGGGCATACCGACGGCACGGCGAGCGTTAAGTTCAGCCGCAATAACCGTTGGTTTGTCACAAGCAGCAGCGACAACGTCACGATCAGCCGCGACCGAACCGTCCGGCTCTGGGATTTGACTGCGGCCGATTTCACTGCGGGGCCAATCGAGTTGCGCGGTCACGACGACGTGATCACCGATGTGACCTTCAGCCCCGACGATCGCTGGCTCGTCACCGGAAGTGCCGACAGGACCGCCAGGCTGTGGGATTTGACTGCCGCCGACCCTTCCTCGGCGCCGATCGTGCTGCGCGGGCACGAAAATCGCATCACGAACCTGGCAATCAGTCCTGATGGACATTGGCTCGTCACGTCGAGTTTGGACCATACCGCCCGGCGATGGGATTTGGCGGTCTCTGATCCTTCCGTTTCATCAATTGTCCTGCACGGCCATGCCAATGCCGTTTCGACACTGGCGATCAGCCCTGATGGTCGCTGGCTTGTGACAGGGAGCACAGACAATTCCGCGCGATTGTGGAATCTGACTGCGGCCGACCCCTCTGCAGAATCGATTCTGTTGCGACGGGAAGAAGACTCCGTCGCGGACCTGGCGATCAGCCCCGACGGACGATGGCTCGTCACGGGAGGTTCGACGAACTCCGTGCGGCTGTGGGATCTGACGGCGATCGATCCTTCGCTGAATTCGGTCGAACTTTGCGGGCACGAAGCAGCGATCCGGAAACTGGCGATCTCTCCCAACGGGCAATGGCTCGTTACCGCGAGCTACGATAAGACCATCCGCTTGTGGGACTTAAGGGCCGCCAATCGCGTCACCGCAGCGCATGTCCTGCCTGGCGATTCGGCTGCCGTCCAGACGCTGGTCGTCACTCCGGACGGCCACTGGCTCGTGACAGGGGGACTTGATAACACCGTCAGACTCTGGGATCTGTCGGCCGACAATCCCGCCGAACGTTTGATTGTGCTGCGTGGCCATGAATGGACCATCTGGGCTATCGCGGTCAGCCCTGATGGACATTGGCTGGCAACGGGAAGTTGGGATCGTACCGCTCGGCTGTGGGACCTGACTGCGGCTGATCCCTCCGAGGAATCATTCGTTCTTCGCGGCCACGAAGACGCGATCTGGGAACTCGCGATCAGCACTGACGGACACTGGCTCGTTACGGCTGGTCCCGACAGAATCGACCGGTTGTGGGATTTGAAGTCGGCCGATCCGTCGGCCGAATCGATTGGCCTCTTGCCTCCGGCGGAAGGCGTTACCGACGTGGCGATGAGTCCCGACGGGCACTGGCTTGTGGCCGGCAGCTATGACAACACGGCAGGGGTTTGGGACCTGAACTCGGAAAACCCAAGCGCCAATCACCAGATCCTGAGTGGGCATCAAGACTGGATCAACATTGTGGCGGTCAGCCCCGATAGCCGCTGGGTCGCGACCGGAAGTGTTGACAAGACCGTGCGACTGTGGGATTTGTCCGCGTCCGATCCTTCGCAGCGATCACTTTCCCTCGACATCGATGGGGGGGCCATCAAGTCTCTGGCGATCACTCCCAATGGAAACTGGCTTGTTACACTGACCGCCAACAATACAGCCGGATTGTGGAACCTCACAGCGGCCGATCGTGGAGACCGATCGTTTCCCCTGACCGGGCTACAAGAGGCCATTCGAGCCATCGCGATCAGTCCTGACGGACGCTGGCTTGTCGCGACGAGTGCGAACGGAACTGCGATTCTCCAGGATTTGACCACGGCCGGATCAACTGCAGCTCCCATTGTCCTGCACGAGCATGAGCGACTTGTCCATTGTCTGGCAATCAGCCCCGACGGTCGCCGGCTCGTCACAGGGGGTACTGATCAAATGACCCGGGTGTGGGATTTGACGACTGCTGATCCGTCTGCCGGATCGGTCGTCCTGAGCGGCCACGAGGCGTTTGTCACGGCGCTGGCAATCAGCCGGGACGGCAACACGATCGCCACGGGAAGCACCGACACGACAGTCCGAGTCTGGAGTCTTGCGGCCGATCGTCCCGCAGGACCGGCCATTCTCCGTGGTCATGATGCGCCGATCATGGCGCTGGTCATCAGTCCTGACGGACGCTGGCTCGTGTCTGGCAGTGGCCGACCCGATGCAAAGGGCTATGACAAGACCCTTCGTCTTTGGGACCTGACGGCGTTCGATCCCACTGACAACGCCTTCGCCCTGCATGGCCATGAATCGAGCATCGTGGACTTTGCCGTAAGCTCCAACGGACATTGGCTTGTCACCGGAAGCGACGACAAGACCGTTCGCCTTTGGGATTTGACTGACGCAGATCCCTCGGCTAATTCGATTACCTTGCGAGGGCATGATTCGGCCATTCAGAAGTTGGCGATCACACCCGACGGTCGCTGGCTTGTGGCAATGAGCCGGTACGGCACGGCACGGCTTTGGGACCTGAATCTCGTCAGGCTCATCACGCGGGTAAAACATGCCGCTGGGCGAGAATTGAGCAACGACGAGTGCAAAGCGTATCATGTCCCGAATCGCGAGCGGAAAAGGGATGGTGCCACGCATTAGGTCTGTTCCGTGGCCTATGCTGAACCCGATAGAATGAGCCCACTTCAGGCAACCCTTCCCCCATATGCTGGAGATTCGACGTGGCCACCTTCATCAGCACCATCAAGTTCACTCAGCAGGGCATCAAGGGGATTGACGAAAGCACGAAGCGGGCGGCGGCCCTCAAGTCCGCCGCCAAGAAGCTGGGCGCCAAGGTCACTGAAATCTTCTGGACCCTGGGCGAGTACGACGGGCTCCTGATCCTGGAGGCCCCCGACGACGCGACCGCGATGACCGTCCTTCTGCACCTGGCTGCGCTGGGCAACGTCCACACGACCACCGTGCGGGCATTCACCGCCGCCGAGATGGACAAAATCGTAGCGAAGGTGCACGTCTGACGAATCGCCACCGCTCCCGGCGATTGACCTCTTTCGTGCAGCCCGTCGCATTGCCTGATAACTTGCAACCGATTTGCAATCAGACCGCCGTGCCACAATCGCCTGAAAACCGCGTGCGAGCGAGAGCTTGCGACGCAAGTGAGGTCTCTTCACGGTTTTCTGGCAAAAGATTCGAACGGCCGCACCACAACTACGGACATTATCGTCTCCCGCTGGCGTTGGACGCGGGAGGGCTGTGCGCCTTACGATAGAGGTCTTTCCGGGCCTGGATCGTTTCTCGCACTCTGAGCGAATGACCGGCATGCGCGTGCTGATCGCAGCGATTGTTTCCGGCGGCATGGGACTGATCGGGTCCCCGACCTGGTCATGCGCCGCCGACGCCAGGCCGACGGACGGCCCGAGTCGCAAATTCTTCGAGCAATACTGCCAGACCTGTCATTCCGGCACGAAGCCCAAGGGGGACTTCCGCGTCGATGTACTCGCGCGGGACTTTGCCGACAAAGAGAACCGCGAGAAGTGGCTGTCTGTCGTCGAGAAGCTCAAGACGGGGAAGATGCCTCCCAAAGGAAAGCCTCGTCCTCCCGCCAAAGAAACGCAGGCCCTGACCGACTGGATCGACGGCCAGGTCGCGGCGGCCCAGGCCGCGCGCAACCTCCTGCAGGGACGCGCCGTCATGCGCCGCCTGAACCAGGCCGAATACGAGAACACGGTGCGCGACCTGCTCGGCGTGGACGTCGAACTGAAAGACGTGCTGCCCGTCGATTCGACCGCGGGCGGCTTCGACACCAACGCCGAGACGCTGCACGTCTCGTCGTACCTGCTGCACAACTACCTCCGCGCTGCCGAACGCGTCCTGGACGAGGCGATCGCCGGCGGCCCGCGGCCCGCGCAGGTCAAACGGCGTCTCGACGTGAAGGCGGCCACGCGGCAGCAGGGCGTTTCCCGCCCAGTGGACGACGGCGTGGCGATTTTTGCGTCTGACCTCGCGTCGAATATCCAGACCGTCCTCTGGGACTTCCACACACGCAACCGCGGGAAATATCGGTTCCGCATCTCCGCGTACGCGTATCAAAGCGAGAAGCCGGTCATCTTTCATGTGAACGGCGGGACCAACGACCTGGGAGTGGAACCGTACCTGATCGGGCATTTCGACGTCCCCCCGGGCACACCGACTGTCGTCGAGTTCGTCACACAGATGGAGGCGGTGCGAAACATTCGGATCCTGGTGGACACCGGAATGCGGGCGCTGACCCTGCAGCGCACGGGGGCCGAGAATTACCAGGGGCCGGGGGTGGTCTTCCAGTGGATCGACGTCGAAGGCCCCCTGGGAGATTCCTGGCCGCCGCCCAGTTATCGAATGCTGTTTGGAGACATGTCGCAAGCGCCGGCGGCCGACAATCCCGAGCGCCGCGAGGTCGTTTCGCGCCAGCCGCTGGCCGACGCCGAGGCGATCCTGCGGAAGTTTACCCGGCGGGCGTTCCGTCGTGCGGTGACCGACGAAGACGTAAAACCCTTCCTCGACCGTGTGCGCGCCAGGCTCGACGAAAAGGCTTCTTTCGAGCAGGCGCTGCGGACCGGATTGAAGGGAGTGCTCGTTTCGCCCAACTTCCTGCTGCTCCGCGAAACCGTTCGCCCCGCGGGTCCCGAGGCGTCACCCCACGACGGGGCCGTGCTGGATGACTTCTCGCTCGCGAGCCGGTTGTCGTATTTCCTGTGGAGCTCAATGCCCGACGAAGAACTGTTCCAGCTCGCGGGCGAGGGCCGGTTGAGCCAGCCGGAAACGCTGGAGGCCCAGGTGGAACGGATGCTGAAGGATCCCAAAGCCGGCGCGTTCACCGAGAACTTTGCCGGCCAGTGGCTCGGGCTCCGCGAGATCGACGCCACGCTTCCCGACTACCAGCTCTATCCGGAGTACGACGACATCCTCCGGTCGGCGATGCTCAAAGAAGTGTACCTGTTCTTCGACGAAGTGCTGAAGAACGACCTGAGCCTGGCGAATTTCGTCGCGTCCGACTTCAGCATGCTCAACCAACGCCTCGCGGATCATTACGGCATTGCCGGGGTGGCCGGGCTCGGCTTCCGCAAAGTCCCGCTGCCGGCGGACAGTCACCGCGGCGGGGTGCTGACGATGGCCGGAATCCTGAAGGTGACCGCCAACGGCACGACGACCTCTCCGATCGTGCGCGGGGCCTGGGTGCTCGACCGCATCCTGGGGTCTCCCCCTCCCCGGCCTCCCCCCAACGTCGAGGCAGTCGATCCCGACATTCGCGGCGCGACGACGATCCGCAATCAACTGGCCAAACATCGGCAGGTGGAATCGTGCGCGGCGTGCCATGCGACAATTGATCCGCCCGGATTCGCACTGGAAAACTTCGATGTCATCGGGGGCTGGCGGGATAATTACCGCAGCATTGGAAACGGAGAGCCAGTCACCGTGGCCGGCCGGACGATGCGTTATAAGCATGGCCCTGCCGTCGACGCCGGCGACGTTCTGCCCGACGGCCGGCGGTTCCGGAACATCGACGAATTCCGGCAGCTCCTGCTGTCCGACAAAGATCAACTGGCCCGCGCGCTGGCCGTCAAGCTGCTCACGTACGCAACCGGCGGTCCCCCGACGGCGGCCGACCACTCGAAGATCGAGGCAATCGTCGCCAGAATTCGCGACAAAAACTACGGCTTGCGTTCACTGATCCACGCCGTCGTGGCGTCGGAACTTTTTCGAATGAAATGAAATGAGAAATCCCCACGGATGGCGTGGCAATCCCACGGATGTTCGCAAACGTCGGGTCATTTTTATGCGTGAGATTGCCGCGTCATCCGTGGGTACTGTAATTAGGCGAGCGCACGAGGACGCTGATGGCGCTTGAATTTGAAAACGAAACCCGCATCCTGCGGGGTTGCTTTTTTGATGTTCAAAACGAAGTCGGCAGGGGACGTTCCGAAGAAGCATATCATCATGGGTGCAAATTATGGTTCGAAGAGCGCGGATTGCCGGTGGCGAGCAAACCACCTCACCCATTGTTGATCCGAGGACAAGAAGCACATCGTCTTTTCGTTGCAGCAGCAGGGGATGGTCGTGAGTCAAAACCCAATTGCGAAGGCAGTCTTTCGGAATGTCGTCGTCGATGAGGCTCCATTGGCATGCATGGTCGTCAACCAGCGCATCGTATTGATTCTCAGTGCGCTATTTGACACAAACGATTTCAATGTCAATCGCGGCAGGTCCTACCTGAAATCGCTTGACCTCGAATACGGCATAGCCGTGGATTTTGGCAAAAGGCGTGCAGAATTCATTGGAATTCGGAGATCGAAGTAATGCCCACGAAAAAGGCGGCGATCCAACGGATAAGAAACGAGGCGACGTCTGTGAGCATCCGTGGGATTGCCACGCCATCCGTGGGTATTTTCCGATAGCTGCGAGGGACGGACCATGATGAATGAACAGTTGTCGCAAATGAGGCATCCGCGGCGAAAGTTTTTGCGGGCGGCGGGGGTCGCGGTGGCGCTGCCGCTGCTGGATTCCCTGTTGCCGCGAGTGCGCGCCGGTGAGAAAACGGTCACGCCGCGACGGATGGTCTGTATCTGTGCCCCACTGGGTTTCTACCCGGGGAATTTCATTCCCAGCCAGCCGGGCAAGAGCTACGAGTTGACCCCGCACCTGGAAGTACTGAAAGACTTCCGCGACGATTTCACAGTCATCTCGGGGCTGGCGGGAATCAGCGGCGGCCACCAGGCGATCGCCGGCTTCTTGACCGGCGTGCCGGGAGCAGGCCAGCCCGGCATCCGCAACGCGATCTCGGTCGATCAATTCGCGGCCGAGCACATCGGCGCCGAGACGCGCTTCCGCAGCCTGGCCCTCACGGGGGAAGGGCTCGGGCTGTCGTTCACCCGGACCGGCGCGCGCGTGCCGGCGTACAACTCGCCGTCGCAGTTGTTCGCCGAAATGTTTCTCGAGGGAAAGGATAACGAAGTCGAGGCCCAGTTGTTCCACCTCAAAGAAGGCCGCAGCATCCTCGATGGAGTCCGCGGCCAGGCCCAGTCGTTCCGGTCCAGCCTCGGTGCAGACGATCGCGACAGGCTCGACGAATACCTCACCAGCGTCCGCGAGCTGGAGGAGCGCCTGGTCATCGACGAGAAATGGTGCCGAACGCCCAAGCCGAAAGTGAATGTCGAGCCCCCCAGGGACATTTCTAACCGGAACGACCTGATCGGCCGAACCCGGCTGCTGTTCGAACTGGCGCACCTGGCGGTACAAACCGATTCCACCCGCCTGATCACGATCATGCTGGCCGGGTCGACGAGCGCTCCTCCGATTCCGGGCGTGACCCAGGGGCATCACGACCTGTCACATCACGGCAAGGATCCAGGTAAGCTCGCCCAGCTTAACCTCATCGAAATCGAATGCATGAAGGTCTTGCGCGAGCTTGTCTCGAGGCTGAAGCAGTCGCAGGAAGGGGGCGAAGCCCTGCTCGACCGGACGATGGTCTACCTGAGCAGCAACCTGGGAGACGCCAGCAGCCACTCCACCAGGAACCTCCCTGTCTTCGTCGCCGGGGGCGGCTTCCAGCACGGCCGGCACCTGGCCTTCGATCCACAGAGCCCGCCGCCGTTGTGCAATCTTTACGTGAGCATGCTCCAGCGCCTGGGGATCGAGGTCGACAAGTTCAGCACCGGCACCGGCACGCTCACCGGCCTGGAGTTCAAGCGGAGCTGACGGTGCCAGATTTCGCCCCCCGATTTCGCCATTCGGTCGAAGCGGCATCCTGCCGCTTCCGCGCTGTACCCCCGAATTGACGTGAGTGTTTTTGCAGGATGTGACCGTTTCCGAAGACGCGATCGCCGAGTTGAAGCTGGCTCATGGACCGGTTTCGTGCGACATTTGCACGACCCGCACGTTGTCCATTTCGAGCACGTTATTCTCGCGGGCGCCGTCATGCAGCTTGTAGGTTCCGAAGCCGACGAACAACTGCGACCCGTCCGCCTCGGGGTCGTAATACGGCAGTGGCTTTTCATTCAATCGCACCCACTCGCCACGCCCGCTGCGGACATAGCCAGTAACCAGCTTCTCCGAAGTGTTGATGACCAGCCGTAATCCAAACCATTGCCCCGGAGCGGTGAGCTGCCGCAACCCGTGGTCCTGGCCGCTGAAGTTCTGCCGCTGTCCACGGCCGGCCTGTTCGATGGCCACCAGATCGGATTTGGCCGACCAGGCGTACATGTACGCAAGCTGCTTGCCGTTGGCGTCGGTCACGAGCAACGTGGGTTGGTTCTCCGTCGTCAGGCGGCGATAGTCCACCTCGACAGAAACCACTCCCCGCAGGGCCCGTACTGCGTGCATGGGCACGATCGTGCTGGGATTCGTGAGATTGATGTCGCACACTGCCAGCCGGTTCCCGTCCCGTTCGACCACCGACCACGATTTATCCCAGCCCCGGTTGGCGTAGGCGGTGTTTTCATACCAGCCGTCCCAGCCGATGAGCGGGTTGGACGCCTTGGCAGCGAAGGCGGTGCTGGAAAAGTCACAGTTCCAGAGGGTCCGGCCACGGTCAGCGGGCGTATTGAACGTCACGACGCCAAACCGCTCCGGCTTGCGGAAACCACCCAAGGTCGGCGACCAGGCGGAATAGGGTTGCGCTTCGCCTCCGGCAAATCGATTCCGGCAGAGGTTGAACCGCCACGTCGAGCCGGCTGCCGGAGCCTTCCTGGTCAGATTCGTGAAGGGCAAAGCGGCCCGCAGCTCCCAGAAGTCCTTGCCGACGGCAGTCCGTACTTTGATGCCGGAGTTCCAGGTAACAGTGGCTGTCGCGCCGATCGCGTTTGGGTTCTCCAAGGCATCGTAAACGGCCCCCAGGCTGTTGATGCACAGTTGATAGTACGATTCGCCCCGGCCGGCCGGGTCAAGGAAGATCTCCAGCGAATCGTCGCTGAATCCGCCGATGTCGTTGTCGCGCGTGACGGCCTTCATCCGCTGGACTTGCGATTCCAGGCAGCGGGCGTACAGATACAGATTCTGGTCGTCATGCGCCAGCTTGAAGATCGTGCGCTGCGAGACGGGCTCGTTGAGGATCATCCTCTCAATCTCGTTGGGCAGTGCCTCCGTCCACGTGGCATCATTCGCCCAGCCGTCAGCCGAGGCGGGAATCTTGACGCTGGCCACGGCCGCCGTCCCGATGGGCGCGAACTCCGACGCCGCCGACCGCTCATACTGGGACCGCGCCGTGAGCAGGTACTGCATGATGCCGGCATCAGCGAGCTCGACCCGTTTGCGATACTGCGAGCCCTCCTCCGTAGTCTGCCTGGCAGTTCGGATAAAACCGGCCACCTCTTGCAGGAATTCTGGCGTGCCCAACTTGCCCCACGACGCACGCGCGTCCGAGGCGCCGCCCAGGCTCATCCAGCGATGTTCCAGGGCCGAGTAGAAGGCCTTCATCGCCGCCGCGCCGGGACCGAAGAACGTGGCGTAATACTCGTCCAATGCCTGGTCGATATCGAGCTGGAAGTTGTCGTACAACTTGAGCCGCCAGTAAACGTTCATGAAGTCCAGCACCGGGCTGGCCCAGGCCATGCCCGAGGGCTGATCACCGTGGAACGCCGTGAGGTACAGATACTGGTTGATGCCACCCCGAAACCCGCCAATTTCACTCAGGCGCTTCACGTCCTCCGCGTGCAGGTGGGGCACCAGGCACGGGAACGCTCCCTCGGTAATAGGGGGCTTCAGGAGGTATTCCCAGGTTGTAAAGGACCGCGCCTTGTTCTCGTGGACATAGACCGCGATCCGCTGATAGTCCTGCTCCTGGACGTTGCGGTCTGCATAGCCGGTGTAGAATTTGCAGAACGTGACGGCCACATTCGGCTCAAAAATCAAACCTTTGGGCGGCGCGGTGTAGTTGAAGTAGGCGCAATTGGAGATGATTGCCTGGGGATGCGTCCGGCCCACCTCTTTCGCGACCCGATTGACAAAACTCCAGGCATAATGGCTGGCGCTGCCATCCGGGCCTAAGTCGCTGCGATACTGCGCCGTGCAGGAGGCGCAGCCGCACATGTTCGTATTATCGTTCAGCATCACGGGGAAAGAATTGCCCGTCGCGGCTGCGTGCAGCCGGGGATGTGCGGGAGGCTTGCCGTCGAAGTAGTCGCGGGCCGTCTTCACGACTTCCTCCAGCAAGCCGGGAGCCGTCAAGCAAGGCTGAATGTCTGTCTGATACGCCCCCGGTCGGGCGGAAAGCAGGTCCTTCATCTTGTCCCAGCTCTTGGTGCTGAACCACTCGGGGTGTACCTGCCCGAATGCCTCGTCGTACCCGTGAAAGGAGTGATTGGCATTGTGCGGTGTGCTGCCCCACGCGCGATTGCGAATCCAATACAGCAGGCTGGTCCGGGCGTCGATCCACGAGGATTGGAATTTCTGCGGCTGGTCCCAGTCGCTGAAATACAGGTGCTCGGAATTGCAGAAGAGCGGATAGATCGACCGAATGGGTGCATCCGGTCGGCGGCGGATATCGAGATCCTTCGCCACGATGGTTGCGGACGTCGGAATCACGACGCCGATTTCCTCGTTGGGATAATACCAGCGCACTCCGAGCGTCTGTTCCAGAAACGCATGCACGGCGTAGCAGGTGCCGATCGGTCCCGAGGCGGCAGCGTAGACACTGCTGTAGTCGTCGTAACGAACATCGCCAAACTCCTGGCGGTCGAATCCCAGCAGCAACAGAGAATTCTCGGTCGTTTTGACGACATACTCCTGCTCGGCAAATGTTTCGGCCCGGTAACCCAACCCCCGCGCCCCCAGGCTGTCTCCTACGTAAATCACCGGGCCCTGAACGGATTTTGGCTCCCGGATGATCGGCAGTGTCGCATCGGACATTTTCCGCAGGTGGTGTTGCAATTCGTAGGCCGCCAACTGAGCCGATCCTGTCGGCTTTGCGCCCAGCAAGATCGTCGCGCGCGGCTGACCGTCCTCGGTCAATATCAGGGGGGCTGCCGCATCGGCAGTTGATAACGAACCGACAACGCTTGCCGACCAGATGAGAGGGAACAGGATCAGCCGCTTCATGGGTCACTTCAGAATGCAATCTCGTGGTTCGCGGCGGAAGACACCGAATCGCGGGCTAACGGCCACCGGCTTTATCAGGGGAACCCGATCGCAGGGCTGATCTGACAGGCCTGTTTCTGACCGGGTGGTCGCCGACGTAAAAGGCCAATGATACGATACACAAAGCTGCGAATCAGCAGATGTCGTAAACGATCTTCCAGGTGCCGCGGGAGTTTTCATTGAAATTCACCATGAGAACCAGATCTCGACGAATGTCGCTCGCAGTCATTGCGATCGGGACGATGTTGCTGACGCGGCCCGCGGTCGCCGCGGACGAGGCGGAATTGAACGCGCTCGAGAAGAGCTATGTGTCCGTGATTCGGCCGCTTGTCATCAAGTATTGCCAGGAATGCCACTCGGAGAAGCAGGCCGAGGCGGACATCGATCTGGTGTCGATCACGACTCTCGGCGATGTTCGCAAGCATCCGCAAACGTGGATCAAAGTCCGGGAAATGCTGGAGAGTGGGCAGATGCCCCCGGAAGAGGCGAAACGGCCCAGCGATTCTGAACGGACGCAGTTAATCAAGTGGGTGCGGGGCTACCTGACGGTCGAAGCACGGGCGCAGGCCGGTGATCCAGGGCGCGTCGTCCTGCGTCGACTCAACAATGCCGAATACACTTACACCGTCCGCGAACTGACGCGGGTTGGCTCGCTCGAGCCGGCCCGTGAATTTCCGATGGACGGAGCGGCCGGAGAAGGGTTCACGAACGCCGGCAACGCGCTGGTGATGTCGCCGGCCCTGATCACGAAATATCTGGATGCGGCCAAGGACATCTCCAGTCACCTCGTGTTCCTTCCGGACGGCTTTCGTTTCTCCCCCTACACGACTCGCCGCGACTGGACCGACGAAACGCTCACGCAGATCCGCGACTTCTACCGCGAGTTCACCGATCAGTCCGGCGGAACGCAGGTCAACCTGCAAGGCATCGTCTCCGAAACGAACACCGGCGGACGGTTGCCTCTCGAAAAATATCTCGCCGCGACGGTTGTCGAACGGGAACGGTTGACGAGCGGCAGCACAACCATCGCCAACGTCGCCCGGGAACGCGGGCTGAATGCCAGGTATCTGGAGATCTTGTGGCGAAGCCTGAATGGATCTGAACCGTCGCTCGTCCTGGACGGCGTTCGCGCCCGTTGGCGCACGGCGAAACCGGATAACGTCGCCGCGCTCGTGACCCACATTGCCTCGTGGCAGAACGATTTGTGGAAGTTTTCGACAGTGGGGCACATCGGCAAGGTCGGCGGTCCAAAGGGATGGATGGAACCGGTCAGTCCGATCACTGCCCGCCAGGAGGTGCGTTTCAAGATCCCGACGTCACCCGACGCCGAAGAAGTCACCCTGGCGCTGGTCGCTACCGACGCCGGGGACGGCAATGATCACGACTTCGTGATCTGGGAAAAACCACGCCTGGTGGCGCCCGGCCGACCGGATTTGCTGCTGCGAGATGTTCGGGACGTCACCCGCGAACTGACCGCGCGCCGCGGGCGGATTTTCGCCCGCACAGCGGCTTATCTGAATGCGGCCGACGAAGCCGCATCAGCCCAGGGGACGGCTGATATCCCTGCGCTTGCCAGAAAGCACGAGGTCGATGCCGACGTCTTGCGGGCCTGGCTCGACTATCTCGGCATCGGCGGTGGCGGTCCGACCAGGATCGAAGGGCACTTCACGACCAAGATCGGAAAGACGGGGGGCTACGACTTCATCAATGGCTGGGGGACCGATGCAACTCCCTGGCTGATTGCGAATTCGTCCGATCGGCATGTCCGGGTCCCCGCTAACATGAAGCCGCACGGCGTCGCCGTGCATCCGTCTCCGACACTGCGGGCCGCAGTCGGCTGGCGCAGCCCGGTTGCCGCGACAATGCGTGTCGAAGCCAGAGTGACCCATGCGCACCCCGAGTGCGGCAATGGTGTCACCTGGTCGCTGGAATTGCGGCGCGGCGCAATCCGCCAGCGGTTGGCCACCGGCACGGCCCAGGGGAATAAGGAAGTCAAGGCGCCCCCCGTCGAAAACCTGTCGATCCAGGCCGGCGATATTGTCTCGCTCCTCATTGGTCAGAAAGATGGCAATCACGCCTGTGACTCGACCGCGATCGACCTCAAGCTCACCGACACCCGGGAGAACGGTCGAACGTGGAATCTGGCCGACGACGTGTCGGGCGACGTGCAGGCGGGAAATCCGCATGCCGACCGGTTCGGCACCGCCGACGTCTGGCATTTCTACACGGAGCCCGACAAAGGAGGCGGCACTTTTGCGCCGGTCATTCCGGCGGGTTCGCTGCTGACGAAATGGCAAGCGGCCAAAGGCGCCGATCGGCAAAAAATCGCCAACGACGTGCAGACGATGTTGACCGCGGCCCCGCCCGCTCCCAAAGAGAGTCCGGACGCGGCGCTCTACCGGCAACTCGCGTCGTTCGGCGGTCCGCTCTTGAGTGCCATTCCCAGTCGCCGCGAGAGCGGCCAGTCCGACTCCCCACCGGCAACGGAAACAAGGGGAACCGACTTCGGCCCCGACCCCCTCCTGTTCGGCAAACATTCCGATGGCCACCCGATCGACCCGGCCAGCCTGTGTGTCCGCGCACCGGCAGTGATCGAAATGCGCCTGCCTGCCGACTGGGTGGCGGGAAGTGAATTCGTCGCCACCGGGTATCTTGATCCTCAAGCCGGCGCTGAAGGGAGCGTGCAGCTCCAGGTCCTGCCGCACAAGCCTTCTGCCGAATCGGGGCTTGTTCTCAGCGGCACAAAAGTGACCGTCGCCAACGGACAGTGGACGGCCGACAATCGCCGCATTTCCTTCGGCACACCGATCCTCGTGGCAGAGAACAGCGCAGCACGCAAACGCATCGAAGCGGCATTCACCGAATTCCGCAATATTTTTCCCGCGGCCCTGTGCTACACCAAGATCGTCCCGATCGACGAAGTCGTGACGCTCACGCTGTACTATCGCGAAGCTCACCATCTCAGCCGCCTGATGCTCGACGATGCACAACGGGCCCGGCTGGACCGGTTGTGGGAAGAATTACGCTACATCAGCCAGGACTCGCTGACCCTCGTCGATGCGCTGGCCCAGTTGATCGAATACGCGACGCAGGATGCCGATCCGAAAGTCTTCGAGCCGTTGCGTAAGCCTTATGCCGACCGGGCTGCAGCCTTCCGGCAATCGCTCGTCGACGGCGAACCGAACCATCTGGCCGCATTGCTGGAGTTCGCCGCCAGGGCGTTCCGCCGTCCGCTGACGCCGGCCGAGTCGACCGAATTGCAAATCCTGTACGACCGCCTGCGGGGACAGGAAATTCCGCATGAAGAAGCGGTCCGGTTAACGTTGGCCCGAGTCCTGGTGGCGCCGGCGTTTCTGTACCGACTGGAGACGCCGCAGCCCAGTGCCGCCGCGACTCCCGTGAATGACTGGGAACTGGCGAGCAGGCTCAGTTATTTCCTGTGGTCCTCGCCGCCGGACGACGAACTGCGGCAGGTGGCCGCCGCGGGGAAACTCCGCAACACGGACACGCTGGTTTCACAGACCCGACGAATGCTGCGCGATCCCCGCACTCGACGGCTGGCGACCGAGTTCGCCTGCCAGTGGCTCCATATCTATGACTTCGACCGTCTGGACGAGAAGAGCGAACGGCACTTCCCGACGTTTTCTGCCCTGCGCGGCGCGATGTACGAGGAATCGATTCAGTTCTTTACGCACCTGTTTCAGGACGACGGCTCGGTCCTCGATATTCTCGACGCCGACTACACGTTTGTGAATGACGACCTGGCGCGCATGTACGGTCTCCCCGCCGGTCAGGCTGACCAGACAGAGAAAAAGGGGGACGAAGGCAACCAATCATCTGTCTGGCGACGCGTCGATGGCGTCAAACAATTCGGCCGTGGTGGGATTCTCGGTCAGGCGACGACACTCGCCAAGCAATCCGGCGCGTCGCGCACCAGCCCGATTCTCCGCGGCAACTGGATCAGCGAAGTGCTCCTGGGCGAACGTCTGCCCAGGCCGCCCAAGGATGTTCCCCGGCTTCCCGAGGACGAGAAAGACACCGCCGGGCTGACCGTCCGGCAACTTGTCGAGAAACACAGCAGCGACCCGAAATGCGCGGTCTGTCATCAGCGGATCGACGCGTTTGGGTTTTCACTGGAGGGGTTTGATGCCATTGGTCGCCGGCGCGATAAGGATCTCGCCGACAGACCAATTGAAACCCGGGTCCGAACGATGGACGGGGCGGAATTCGATGGTCTCGATGGATTGCGGAAGCACCTGCTCACCGCGCGGCGAGATGCCTTCGTGCGACAGTTCTGCCGCAAGTTGCTGGGATATTCCCTGGGGCGTGCGGTGCAGCTTTCCGACGAGCCGCTCCTGGACGAAATGCAGTCGAAGTTGAAAGCCAGCGATTACCAGATCGCGAGCGCCGTGGAGTCGATCGTCCGCAGCAGACAATTCCGCGAAATCCGGGGCCGCGACTCGGCGTTCGACGAATAGGACTCTTGCGACCAGAATGGATCACGATCCAGTCGTCATCACCATTTGAGAAAGAGCCGTTCATCATGATTCGAAGACCTTCTTCCGTTGTCACCTGGCTGTTCCTCATCACCCTTGGGCTCATTTCCGTGAATTCTTCCATGGCGAATGATGCCGCGACCGGGAAAGTTCGATTCTACATCGGGACCTACAACAGCAAGGCGAGCGAAGGCATTTATCGCTCGGAGCTGGATCTGGCGACAGGAAAGGTGTCGGAGCCGGTCCTGGCGGCACCGGCGAAAAATGCCTCGTTTCTGGCGATTCATCCGAACAAACGCTTTCTGTATGCGGTCAGCGAAGAGGGGGCGGGGGGAGTTGCGGCGTACGCAGTCAACCAGGAGACCGGAGATCTCACGTTGCTCGACCAGCAGTCGTCGGGCGGGGCGGGCCCCTGTCACCTGGTTGTCGACAAGCCAGGAACCCATGTGCTCGTTGCCAACTACAGCGGCGGAAACGCTGCCGTACTTCCCATCTCCGCTGACGGAAAGCTGGAACCGCGGAGCAGCCTTGTCCAGCACGAGCCGGTCATCGGAAAGAACGACAAAAAGAAGGCGCCGCTCGCGCATTCCATCAATCTCGACGCCGCAGGCCGATTCGCGTTCGTCTGTGATGCGGGGGTCGACAAGGTCTTTATCTACCGGTACGACGCGACGAAAGGCGCGCTGACGCCGAACACTCCCCCGGCGGGACTTGTGGCGCCAGACGCCGCGCCTCGGCATTTCGCGTGGCGCCCCGACGGCAAGCAGGCGTACGCGATCAATGAATCGGAGCTCAGTGTCACCGTGTTCGACTATGACGCGAAAACCGGCGCGCTGACGGCCGTGCAGACGATTTCCACCGTTCCCGAGGGAGTCGATCGCAAGGGATTCTCGACGGCGGAGGTTGTGGTCCACCCGTCGGGAAAGTTCGTTTACGGCTCCAATCGTGGTTATGACACGATTGCCGGATTCAAGGTGGATGCATCGAAGGGGAGGCTGACGACGATCGGCCAATTCGCGAAGGGAAGCATGAAAGTCCCGCGTAACTTCAACATCGATCCCACGGGAACGTTTGCCCTCGTGGAGGGCCAGGACAGCGATAACATCGTCTCGTTCCGCATTGACCCGGAATCGGGGGAATTCCATCCCACCAGCCATTCCATCAATGTGGGAAAGCCGGTCTGCATCAAGTTCGTTCGCTGAAGAATGGCGTTATATCCGCTTCGTTTCATCGCCCGAGGATTGCATGGTGGCGGTCGTTTGACACTCCGGACATAATCGTTTGTACGCGGCCGCGCTGTGCCCGGGTCAGCATTCGCATTCTTGCAGCGGCAAAATGGGCATCGAATCAGACGAATTCTCCGGCGCTCCAGGCGAAGCGCATTCTGTGGAGGCACCGCGCCAGAAACCCCTTGTTTTGCAGCCGTCCCGCGAAGCGCCAGCCGTCGAGGAGGATATTGAACAAGCCAGGCGGCAGGGGAACGCAGATGGCGTGACGCTGATCGGCAGCCAGTCGGAGCCCGCCGCCGACACGCAATTCGCAGCGACGCTGCTTTCCGGTGCGCCGCCGGAAATGTCGGGCGAAGACGTTTCGAGGCTCGCTCCGTGTCAGTCCTTCGGCGATTATGAAATTATCGCCGAGATTGCCCGCGGAGGCATGGGAGTCGTGTACAGAGCCCGCCAGAAAGGGCTCAATCGGATCGTGGCGCTGAAGGTTATTCTGGCGGGAAGCCATGCCGGCCGGGAAGACCTCGAACGATTCCGCACCGAAGCCGAGACCATTGCCCGCCTGCAGCACCCCAACATCGTTCAGATTCACGACGTCGGCGAACACGACGGTCTCCCGTATCTGAGTCTCGAGTACTGCGCCGGCGGCAGCCTGGCGCGAAAACTCGAAGGGACTCCGCTGCCGCCACAGGATGCGAGCGCGCTCATCAGCACGCTGGCCCGCGCCATGCACGCGGCGCATCAGGCCAGCGTCGTGCACCGCGACCTCAAACCTGCCAACGTGCTTTTCGCTGCCGACGGCACCCCCAAGATCACGGATTTCGGCCTGGCGAAAAAGCTCGACGACCAGGGCCAGACGCACACCGGCACCATCATGGGGACGCCTTCGTACATGGCTCCGGAGCAGGCTGCCGGAAAGCACCACACGATCGGCCCCGCGGCCGACGTCTACGCGCTGGGAGCCGTGCTCTACGAATGCCTGACGGGCCGGCCGCCGTTCAAGGCGGCGACTCCGCTTGAAACCGTCATGCAGGTGCTGCATGACGAGCCGGTTGCGCCGCTGAAGATACAACCCCGCACCCCGCGCGACATCGATACGATCTGCATGAAGTGCCTGCACAAAGACCCGTTGCGGCGCTACGCTTCAGCCGCCGAACTTGCCGACGACTTGACGCGATACCTGAACGATGAGCCCGTTCTGGCCAGGCCCGTGGGACGGATCGAGCGCACAGCACGCTGGTGCCGCAGGAATCCGGCACGGGCCATCTCGGCGGTACTGGGATTACTCGTGTTGGCCGGCGCCATCGTCGTGCCGATCGTGCTGGCCATACGGGAATCGCAGAACGCCGCCAGCCTGGCGAGCGCACAACAGAAAACTCAATCAGCACTGGACGAATCTCGCGCGGCGACTCGTCGTGCCCAGGACGCGGAGCTCGAAAAGACCGAGAAGCTCTGGCAGTCGTATCTCGATCGGGCGCGAGCGGGTCGCGCCAGCCGCATCCTCGGACAGCGGTTCGACAGCCTCCAGGCGCTGCGCGAGGCCGCGCTGATCAGGCCGGATCGGAAGTTGCGGGATGAAGCCATCGCCAGCCTGGCCCTGGTGGATCTGCGGCCGGCCGGCCAGGGAGCCGTCTTCACGCCGCTCGATCGGCCGTTCAACGCGGCCGTGGGGACACTGACGGCGGTCGACCCGATTTCAGGCCGCGTCGCGCGGCAAAAGCGCAATCTGGTGATTGTCGAATCGTCGCCGGGAAACCAGATCCTCGAACTGGCGCATCCCCGCGCACCGAATATCGTTCAATGGAGCCCCGACGGACGAATGCTGGCGGTTGCCTGCGACGACCGCGCGGTTTATCTGTGGAAAATCCCGGAAGGCCGGCTGCAGTCTTCGCTGGAGGGACTTCACTCGGGCCTGATGGGGATGGATTTTCGGCCAGACGGCAGCATGCTCGCCACTCACGGGTACGACGCAACCACGCGGTTGTGGGACCCTGTCTCAGGCCAGGTGCTGCTCAGGTCGCTGTCAGTCTTCATTCCGGGACCGTTCAGCCGCGACGGAAAGTTTTTGCACAACAACGGCCAGTTGCAGGAAGTTGCAGACGGCGCTGAATGCCGGGTGCTGCACCACGGCGAACCGGGCAACCGGGGTCGCAATGCCGATTCGATTTCCGGTCCGTGGGAAGTGGAATTCTCGGGCGACGACAGAACGGTCGCGGCGTGGGGCGCCGATGGTCCTCGTTTGTGGGACGCCGAATTTGGCCGTGAGCTGGCATTCTTCACGCGCCGCCCCCTGACAGAGGGGGGCGGTTCCTTCATCGGAGCCAATCGCCTGGGGTTTTCGGGTTCTTCCGGGGTGACGGTCCGCGAGCTTGTCATGTCGCCGGAGCATCCCGGCCGGATCGTTCTCGGCGAGCCGAAACGGATCTGGCCCGAGGTGGGCCCGGGGTTCGTGTCTGCCCGAACGGGCGCAGTCCCTCCCACGATTCCGGAGAGCGCGCGGCGCATGCGGGCCAGCGCCGACGGGCGCTGGGTCGTGTTCGCACTGCCGGTGTCGAATCGCGCGATCGCGGTCCGCACTGATGAACCCCGCAACGTGCGTGTGCTCGACGGGCAGGTGACGTGCCAGTATGTGGCGATCAGTCCCGATGGGGCGTGGGTTGCCACGGGGAGCTGGTCGTGGTCGCCCCCTGTACCCGTCAAGATCTGGGACACCTCAAGCGGAAAAATGGTCCATGAGATCAAAGACAATCCCTTTGGGACCCTGCAGTTCACTCCCGACGGAAAGTGGCTCGTCATCGGATCGCAAACGGAATACCGCTTCTGGAAAGTCGGCACTTGGGAACTTGACCGCCAATTCAAACGTGCCAGCAACCTTCCCGGTCCTGCGGCCTTTTCGCCCGACGGGCGGCTGATGGCGATGTGCCCTTCGAACCTGGTCGTCCGGCTCGTCGACCCCCGCAATGGTGACGAGATCGCCACGTTGACGCCCCCCGAGCCGAAACTGATCTCTGAAATGAGTTTCAGCCACAACGGCGATCGTCTGGCCGTCGCGACCGAGAACAACTCGCTGTACCTGTGGGACCTGAGGGCGATTCGCGAAGAGCTGCGGCGGATGAACCTGGACTGGGATCCGCCGCTCGAACCCCCGGCGAGCGCTCGCCCGACCACGCCCCTGCGAGCGCGGGGCATCGATCTCGTCACGCCCGTTTTGACTGATGAAGAGCTGCTGTCGGAGGCAGCGATCGGGGACAACTTGTCCGAAGACGAACAACGGCGACTGGTCCTGTTGCGCTCCAAACCGAATTGAGAGACCACCATGAAATTGCGCTGCCTTATTCTCTCCGTGTGTCTGGCGTACCTTCCGGTCAGCCTCCGGGCCGAAGCGCCCCGGGTCGAGGTGATTGCCAAAACGGCCCGGGTCAAGGTCCGCCAGGAAACGGTGGCGACCGTGAAGAAGGGGGAGAAATTTCGCGTTTTGAACACGCAGGATGGCTGGGTGGCCATCTCGATCGGGGAGGGGGCCGCGCGCAAGACTGGCTGGATCCTCGCCAGCGCCGTGAGACTCGTCGCCGATCAGGCCGTCAGTGAAGATTCCGCGGCGCCCGACGAGCTGCTCGAAGTGCACGTCGCCGTTGACCTCACTCAGATTCCGCCAAGTTATGGAAACCCGCAGTCCGGCGCGTTCTTCAAGTTGACGGTTCGCAACGACAGCAGCGAGCCGATCGACTTCAAGGTCGCGGATCTGGGGTTGCGCGTCGACGAACACGATCTGCCCCAAATGCCGTCCAGCCAGGCTCAAGCCTTCTACCAGCCGATCTTCATCGACGCGGGGATGCGCACCCAGTCGCAGCCTGCGTCGCTTTCTTACCTGAAAGACGCCCGGCTGGCTCCGGGCGCGTCTGCCGAAGGCTGGATGGCTTTCAACGTTGCCCGCTTTGGGCAGGAGATGTTTCAGCCGGGGGCGCTCGGCGCCAAGAATTGGCTGCTGCACGGCAAGATCGGCGTGCATCCCGTCAAGATTGACATGAAGAAGGCCGAGCTCGCGGCGCTCGGCGCCAAGGCCCGGCCTGCCACTGTCGATCGATCGGTGCAGGTGATCGAACTGGGCTCACGGCTCAATGCGCTGAACTCCGCGGCCCTGCTCGACGCGCTGCGCGCGGTTCCCCGCGACGACCGCGGCTGCGTCCTGGTCCTGAAAGGTCGAGAGTGCCTTGTTGACGGGCTCGCCATGCAGCACTTGCAGACCCAGATGTTTCAGATCGTCAACAACGGCCACATGCCTGTGATTTCAACCGAGGGGGGCACCGTCCAGAACATGGGCTACGGCCTTTCGGGATACTTCGGTCCCGGGGCGATGTCGCACTACCCCTCTGAAGAGGCTGCCGTCATGGCAATCCTGGGCCGGCGCCCCGGCACCGGGCAGGTTCTGGTGAAGCACCTCGCCGATAAGTCGGCCGAAGTCCGCGGGTCTGCGGCCCAGGCGCTCACGGGACATCTCACCGAGCCCGATGTTGTCGCGGCCCTGGCGAAGTCCGTTTCCGATGAAGACGCCGGAGTGCGGATGAGGGTCGTCTCTGCGCTGGGAGGCTCGCCGTCCGCTCCGGGATCGCGGCAGGACGACTCGATCGACACCGCCGCCCTGATCAAGGCGATGCACGACCCGGATCTTCAGGTGCGCGTCGCCGCCGCCGGAGTCGCGGCCGTCTTTCCCTGCACGACGGTTCGAGCTGAAACCATCAAGCTGCTCGACGACGCGCAGTTGGCGGTCAAAATGGCAGCGGCCACCAGCGCGGGCAGGCTGCAAGACCGCAATGCCGTTTCGAAACTCGAGCTATTGCGGAAAGACGCCGACCCGCAGTTGAAGACCGCCGCCATTGACGCGCTCAAGGCGATAGGCGAGTTGACGCCCGTCGCCGCGGCACTCGCCAAGCTTGACGGCGGGTTCCTTCAGGACGCCGATTACGCCGAGCTGGGAAAGGCGAAAGAGAAAACCGCCGTGCCCGCTCTCATCGCGAGGCTCAGTGGAAACGACAATTATCAGGTGGGCTTCGCCGGGCGGACGCTCGGTGAGATCGGCGACGCGCGGGCCGTGCAGCCCCTGATCCAGGTGCTGCAATATGGCAACCGTAATTACGGGATGCATGAAATCCCGCGCGCCCTGGGGAGGCTGGGGGACAAGCAGGCGATCGATCCGCTGCGCGGCTTGATCAAAATGTCGTCGCAGAACGTGCCGAACGATCTGCGACTGTCGGCCTTCGAGGGACTGCTGCTACTCAAAGCGCCCGATGCATTCGAAGTCGTCGCAGCCGAGCTCAAACAACTGGCCGCCACCGGCCGGATTCACGAGGCCGGCCAACTGCTGCCGGCGCTGGGACGCACGCGCGACGACCGGGCGATCGCCATCATCGAACCCCACCTCGATAACCAGCAGACGTGCATCGCCGCCGCCGAGGCGCTGCTGCTCTTGCGGACCGCGAAATCGCTGGCCAGCCTGGAAAAGCGGCTGCTGTCGCGAGAGTTTGCGCAGGGCCAGATGATCATCATGAACCGCCAATGGACCAACGACGCCGCGTCGCGCGGCTTGCTCCGCAAATCCACTCGCAGCGCAAACGACGCGACGCGAAACGCCGCGACAATCTGCCTGAATAATCTGAGTACCCGCTCCGCCGGGCCGCCGTCGCCGCCTTCACCCATCGGCCATGCCGCACCGGCGATCGGCGCGGAAGAGTGGATCAACGGCCCGGCACTCACGGCTTCCCACACGCAGGGGAAGGTCGTCGTCGTCATTCTCCCCGACGCGGCCCCGGGCTCGGTCCCCAGCCTGCCTGTCGAAGGTAACGCCTGGCTGCAGAAATTCGAAAAACAGGGACTGGTCGTCGTCGCCTTGTGCCATCGCGCCGGCTGGGCGTGGGACGCTGCCGAAAATGATCTCGTCGTCCGGGCTGGAGTCGCCCCCGAAGAAGAACCGAAGGCCGTCGCAGAACTGGCGAAGGCCCGCGGCGCGAAGTACCGCGTCGGCCTGGCGCATGCCGGGCAGGATTTGCGCGAGGGGTTCGGCGGCCCTGCGGAACCGTTGCTGGCGGTGATCGATCGCGGCGGGGTCCTGCAGGCCGTTCGCCGGCTTGAAGCCGACGGCGGTGGCACGACCAACCTCGAGCCATTGCTCCAGGAACTGCTGGCCGAGCCCGCGACCGTGGCGAAATCGTCGGTTGCATCCAGTCCCCGCACGATCCCGGCCCACCACAAAATTGTCTGGTCAGTGGCGTTTTCTCCCGACGGCAAAACAATTGCGACCGGCAGCGAAGACCGCACGGTCAAGCTGTGGGAAACCGAAACCGGCGAACTGCGCCGGACTTTGCGAGGTCACACCGAGCTCGTTCGATCAGTTGTTTTCACGCACGACGGCGAGCTCCTGCTGACGGGCGGTTTCGACAATACGATCCGCGTCTGGAATGCCGAATCGGGAGAGGCCGTCGCGACTCTCAGCGACGAGGTCCCTGTGTACCTGCTCGGCGTGCTGGGGGACGATCGCACCGTGATTTCGGCCAGCCAGGACGCTCGTCTACGAGTTTGGAACATCCCCCAGGCAGCCCTCGAAGGTTATTTCGTCGGCCACTCCCAGACCGCCTGGAGCGCAGCCGTCGCCACGGTGCGGGGCAAATCGACTGTGATCAGCGGATCGACCGATAAGTCGGCCCGATTGTGGGATTTCGGGAGCGGCGAAGTTTCACACGTCTTGTCGGGACATGAACAGGGTGTCACGACTGTCGCAATTTCTTCCGACGGCAAGCTTGCCGCCAGCGGGTCGTTCGACGGCGAAGTGATTCTCTGGGACGTCCGCAGCGGCAGGCAGGAACAGGCAATTCCCGGCGCGGGAGCCGTTGCCTACGAGATGGCCTTCTCCCCCGACAACAAGATTCTGGCGGTTGGCCGGGGAGACCACACGCTGACGCTGTACGATGCCGGCACGGCAAAGCCGCTGCGGAAAATGAACCGCGGCGGCTGGTGTGTACGTTTTTCGCGCGACGGGAAATGGTTGGCCAGCGGCAGCGACGATCGGACGTTGCGCATCTGGAAAACCGATCAGCTCAAGCAGTGAAGCGATTCGTCGCCAAGCTATGCCTCCTGCGGGACCTGCTCGATTGCCCAGAAGAAGAAGTCGGTGATCTGTTGTTCGATCCCGAACCGTTTCAGTTTCGAGGCGACCTGTCCGCGGTGGTAGCTGGAGTGATTGACAATGTGGCGCAGGATCGCCCACCGCGGCAGGGTGAAACTGCGGCCGATCGCGCGCAGCGTCAGCAGGGTGTTGAGCCGCTCCGGCGTGAACGTGGGACGCAGTTCCTCGAAACGGCGGTAGGCACGCTCCAGCAACCGGTCCGCGTCGTCCACCGTAGCGACGTCCGCTTCTGGCGGGAAAGGGTCATCCGCATCGCCGGCCAGCGAGCGCAGGTTGAACTCGGTCGCCAGGACGATGTGATAGATGGTCGAGCGCACCGACGACCATCCCGCGACCGGCTCCGCGACATACTGCTCAGCCGTCAGCTTGCGGCAGGCGTCGAAGACCCTGGCATTGGCCCAGCGATCGAACTCGAACAATGCCACGATATCGTCTTGCATGAAGATCTCTCCAGGGCTGGGACAGAGGCATTATAGTGGTCCGTGCAGTCGAAAATGTCATTCAGAAGTAGGGTGGGTCGAACGGAGTGAGGTCCACCTGCATCGGCAACGTGGTGGGCCTCGCACGGCTCGACCCACCCTACTTTGCTGTGCGGAGTGGAATGTCGCAAATGCGGTGGCTTGTCGCTATAACGCATCGTTCCTGAAGAGACATGACTACATCTGGTTCTCGCCACAAAGACGAAATTGCCATGCCGACGCGTCGCCAACTTCTGGCCTCCGCCGCCGCCGGGCTGGCCGCCGGAAATCTCGCTCCCGTTGAAAAGGCCGCCGGCGCCGGCGATGAAACGCCGGGCAAGGTGTACCGGATCGGCGTGATCTCGGCTCGCATCAACGGCCAACCGCAACCAGCGAACGACCACACTTGGCATTTCGCCCAGTACTTCCATCCGACGATTTCGCTCGAGGCGATCCGCAAATATCAGGATCCCGGCAGCGTTCGGATGTATGAAGACTACATGCGGAATCCCAGGACGAATTTCGGCATCCTTCCATTTCCCGACGCGAAGATCACTCATTATTACGAGGCCGACCCAAAAATCGCCGAGCGATTTACTGAGGCATTTCCCGGCGTGCGCGTCGCCGCGTCGCTGGAGCAGATGGTTCAGGAAGTCGACGCTGTTTATCTGGGAGACGCCTCCGGGAAAGGCGAGGATCACTTCGACCTCGTCGCTCCGGGACTGGCCCGCGGACTCCCGACGTTTTGCGATAAGCCGATCGGAGGATCGGTCGCGGGAACTCGCAAGATTCTCGAATTTGCCCAGCGGCACAAGGCGCCGTTAATGTCGTCGAGTCTTTTCCGGCACGAGTGGGGGATGGAGGAAGCGCTGCGGTTACGCGACTCGAAAGAGCTGGGCGACTTGCAGTACGTGATCGCCAGCCTGGGGGGAGGGTATTCGCCCGACGGCTGGCTCGTATACGGTCAGCACCCGGCCTGGACGGTGATGACCCTCTGCGGTCCCGGAGTCGATTCGGTCAGCCTGTATGCCCGGAACGCCGCGGCGCACGCATTGATCACCTGGCCCGATCGCATGCCGGCGGAACTGTGGTACGGCCGCCCCGACATCGCCCACGACTACTGTTCCACCGCCGTGCATTTCGCGAAGCGCCGGTTCGAGTTCACTCCGGGAATCGAAGGAAACTTCTGGCTGGGGCACCACTACGAGATGTTCAACATGGCCAGCGCGTTTCGCGCCATGGTGAAAACCCGGGTCGAACCGGTGCCGCACCGCGAAATCCTGGAAGTGACTGCAATCATCCATGCCGGAGTGAAATCCCTGGCCGAGAAGAGCCGGCTGGTTTCTCTGGCGGAAGTGATGGGGTGAGACGCCCGCAGAATTGAATCGGCAATCGCTGTTTCGAATCACTTCAACTTGGTCAACTTGTTGCCACAAGAAACCTGATACGCCATGAGTGTTCGCTGGATTGCCGTTGCCGCGATCGTGCTGCTGTGCATCGCCCACCCATGCGAGTCTGCAGAGGAGGAAACCCTGCCGCCTCTGAAGGATGGGCGTGCACCGGAAACGGTCGACGAAATCTGGGCCGGCTACGATCCGCAGATAGAGCCACTCGAAGCAACGATTCTGAAAGAGTGGGAAGACGACGGCATCGTCTGCCGCATCGTGCGCTACCGGATCGGCATCTTCAAGGGCGCCAAATCGGTGATGGCGGGGATTTTCGCGTTTCCCAGAGGAGGGAAGAATTTGCCTGGGTTGATTCAGGTGCACGGCGGCGGGCAAAGTGCGAATCTGAATGCCGCGACGACAAACGCCCGACGCGGATATGCCTGCATCTCACTCAACTGGGGGGGAAACCCGCTCAACGACGGGAATTACCAGAAGATCTGGAATGACCCCGGAACCGACTGGGGGGCCGTCGATGGGACGCATCCGCCGAAGAAAGATCCTGTCAATCACTTCGTCTCGTGTGCGCCAAACGATTTTACGATCGACGCCGTCGATTCACCGCGAAACAGCGCCTGGATGCTCGTCACCCTTGGTGTCCGGCGCGGGCTGACTTTTCTCCAGCAGCAGCCGGAAGTCGACGGCGCCAAACTGGGAGTCTACGGACATTCGATGGGGGGCAAGCTGACCGTCATGACGGCAGCCATCGATGACCGGGTGAAGGCCGCCGTCCCTTCCTGCGGCGGCATCAGCGACCATCCCACCGAAGCCAAAATGCAGAGCAGCATGTATCACCAGCGACTGACATGCCCGGTCATGTTTCTGAATCCCGTCAATGACTTTCATGGCAAGATCGACGATCTCGCTAGGACCGTGGCGACCATGCCTGGCAAGTCGTACCGCTTCTCCTGTGCCGCCAATCTCGATCACCGCGACCGGCCCGAGCATTTTGTCTGCGGCCCGCTGTGGTTCGACGAGCATTTGAAGGGGACATTTGCCGTGCCGCGGGCGCCGCAGGTCGATCTGCAACTGAAGACTGCGCGGGCCGTGCCGATCTTGAACATAACTCCCGATGCATCACGACCAGTGCAGTCGGTTGACGTTTACTACACGCAACAAGCCAGAAGCGATAAGGTCGCCAACCCCTGTTGGCGCCACGCGAAAGCAAGTCGCACCGGTCCGGCCTGGGCTGCCGAACTGCCGTTGTTCTGGAACGATCGGCCTGTGCGAGTCTATGCCAACGTCAACTACGCACTCGACGCCCCGATCACGGGCGCTGGATACTATTACAGCCTCTACACCACGCCAGACTTCACCGTTTCGAGCCCGCTGTTGACGACCACCGTCGACACGTTGTCTGCGGCAGGTGTCGAAGCCACAGATCAAACATCGAGGGAAATCGAATCCTTCGAACCCGGCTGGCAGAAAGGCTGGTACGTCTTCAACGAAAACGGGACCTGGCCGTATCGCACCAACAAGATCCAGGATCCGAAATGGCAGGGCCCGTCCGGGGCGCGCCTGGTTCTCGAAGTTCAGAGTGAGCAACCAAACAAGCTCGTTCTGGAAATCGATCGGTATGCGGTTGAATCAGACCTGCCTGGTGGTAATGTGTGGCAGACCATTTCGCTGGAGTGCACCGACTTTCGCAACGCCGCCGGCGAGGGACTGTCCGAATGGGCGACGGCGAGAGAACTGGTCATCGCCGACAGGGTCACGCTGAAAAATGACGACATGGTGAAAGTCGTCGGTAGGTCATGGCAGGGACCGCTGCCGAAGTTCCGTCGCCTGCGATGGGCAGACAAGTAACAGTCCATGGGAGTGGTCAGGCCGCGTCATATTTGCAATTTGTCTGCTGAGTGTCAGTGAAAAAAACGTCGGACAAATCGGTTACGCCGCCAAGATTGTCCCGCGAGAAATCACACCTGGTTAACGCGCAGCGAACAAACATGCACTGCTCCATGTTCGCGCCGCGGAACTCTACGTCGGTAAATGAACACTCCAGGAACACCGTCCTGAACATGTGTGCCCAGTACAGACTCACACTCCTGAATTCGCAACGGACAAATACCGCGTCGCTCAAAATCACGCCGTGCATCAGACGATCTGCGAAAGTCGAATCGAGAACGAGCGCGGAATCAGCGTCAAACAAATCCTGTTGTCCGACGAAGCTCTGTTTTTGGATGACTGTGCGCATAGCCTCGATTTAAGAATGGTCAGCGCCGGGTCGATCTAACGGCGTTAGACGCTGTTTCAGCCTAACGCGCGCCAGGTTGTTCAGCTAGAGCATCGGCGTTCGTCACCAGCGTGTGTCACACGTTTCCCAACGGCGCGATTTTCAACGACCGGTCGCGTAGCGGCGGCTCGGCAGGAGCCTCGCCCTTCCGCAGGCCGTGCTGCTAGAATGCTTCATTCGTGGCCGCCCGCTTCTCGTAATACAAATTATCCGTGGGATTGCCACGCCATCCGTGGGTTTTTCCAGACCTCGTGACCGGAGAGAGATCATCGTGAGATTGCCCCTGACGTGGAACGATTCGCAACGATTCCTGAAACTCGCCGCGGCGGCGGTTCTAGTCGTCAGCTTCGCCGGCGTCTGGTGGAGCGTGACCGACTGCGCCGCGGATGAGGCGCCCGAAAAATCCGCGTCCCTGCCTGCCGACAACCCGTTCGCCGCTCCGAGTCCCCTGCCGTTCCATGCTCCGGCGTTCGACAAAATCCGAACAGAACACTTTTTGCCGACGTTCACGTTCGGAATGAAGCAGCAGCTCGCCGAAATGAATGCGATCGCCAGTCAAAAGGCGGCACCCACGTTCGAAAACACGATCGTGGCCATGGAGCGGTCCGGCGAGCTCCTGACTCGCGTCGACAACGTCTTTTTCAATCTGACTTCGTCCGAGAAAACCAAGCCTCTGCAAACCATCGAAACCGAGCTCGCGCCCCTGCGGGCCGCCCATTCCGACAACATCCTGCTGAACCGCAAGCTCTTTGAGCGTGTCGAAAAGATCTGGCAGGAGAAAGCGTCCCTCAAGCTCACGGAAGAACAGGCGGAACTGCTGAAGCAGCGTTATGAAAGTTTCCTCCGGGCGGGGGCCCGACTCAGTGATCCGGATCAGGCACGGATTCGATCGCTGAACGAACAGCTTTCAAAGCTCGAAACAAAGTTTGAAGAGAATCTGCTGGCGATCGCCAAAGAACGGGCGGTTGTCGTCGACACGGCCAAAGAGCTGGACGGCCTGACGGCGGCCGAAATTGCCGCCGCGGCGGAAGCGGCGAAGGCGCGTGGTCTGGACGGCAAGCATCTGCTCCAGATTTCGAACACCACACGTGTGCCGGTTCTCACCTCGCTCAACAATCGGGCCCTGCGTCAGCGTGTCTGGGAAGCCTCTGCCAATCGAGGCCTGGGACGCGATGGCGGAATCGATAATCGCGGTCTCGTGCTGGAAATTGCCCAGTTGCGCGCAGAGCGGGCGAAAGTCCTGGGCTACGAAAACCATTCTGCCTACAAGCTGCAGAATCAGATGGCCAAAACTCCCGCCGCCGCTCGCAAGCTGCTGACCGACCTCGTCCCCGGAGTGCTGGAACGAGTCAAACAGGAAGCCCGCGACCTCGAGGCCATGATCAAAGAGTCCGGCGAGAGCCATGCCCTGGCGCCGTGGGACTGGGAGTATTACGCCGAGAAAGTCCGCAAAGCACGGTTTGAAGTGGACGAAGCGGCCGTCCGGCCTTACTTCGAGCTGAATTCAGTCCTGAAGAACGGCGTGTTCTTTACGATGAACAAGCTCTACGGAATCTCGTTTCGCGAACGACACGACTTGCCGGTCTACCATCCGGACGTGCGCGTGTTCGACGTCATGGATCGAGACGGATCGCAGATCGGGCTGTTCTACGCAGACTACTTCAAACGCGATACGAAACGTGGAGGCGCCTGGATGAGCTCCTTCGTGGATCAGTCCCGGTTACTGCATGAACAGCCGGTGATCGTGAACAACCTCAACATCCCTCGTCCCGCAGGCGGGGAACCGGCGCTCATCAGCTTCGACAATGTGACGACTCTGTTCCATGAAATGGGCCATGCGCTGCATGGCCTCTTCTCGGATGTGACGTATCCCACCGTCGCCGGGACCGCGACACCACGTGATTTCGTGGAGTTTCCGTGGACTTTCGAGGAAGACTGGGCCATTCAGCCGGAAATTCTCGCCAACTACGCCCGGCACCATAAGACGGGAGATCCGATCCCCAAAGACCTGCTCGCCAAAGCCGTCAGCGCCAAAAAATTCAACAAGGGATTCGAAACACTCGAGTATCTGGCGGCCGCGCTGCTCGATCTCGAATGGCACATGCTGACCAGCGAACAGATCCCTGCGGACGTGGAGTCATTCGAAGCGGAAGCGCTCAAGAAAGCCGGCATCGTTCATCCTGCCGTTCCGCCCCGCTATCGGACGGCGTACTTTGCCCACATCTGGTCCGGGGGATACGCGTCGAGCTACTATGCCTATCTCTGGAGCGAAGTCCTGGCCGCGGACGCCTTTGCCCACATGCTGGCGCAGGGCGGCTGCACTCCGGAAAACGGCGCCACGTTCCGCAAGGAAATCCTGAAGCGCGGTTCCAGCCGCGATCCGATGGTGTCCTACAAGGCATTTCGGGGATCTGAGCCGACGGTGGATGCCCTCCTGATTCGCCGCGGATTGAAGTAGTCACCCTGCGCACTCCCCCCTTCGTAAGGGGGGGCGGGGGGGCGGGTGAAGTTACTCTTGTGCCAGCACCCGCACTCCCGTTTTTCTCATCTCCACTGTCCCCCATCGGGGGCGTGGAAGTGGCAGGGGTGGTCATGCCGTCAATTTACCGCCGACGCATCGTACGGTGAATTCTGCATACCCGCGGAAGTTGGTTACTTTTCGCCAATCGCGATGATGAGTGGATGATCGCTCAAGGTCACGTTCAGCGAATCGATATTGTTGGACAGGCGAATGGGTTCCGTCCCAATCGTCGGATCGTAAGTCCTGACAACCGGGTGAGTCCCGGCCAGGTGCACAGTCACATCATCAGCCCCCTTCAGCCGCTCGTTCCACACCACCAGCGTAAACGTGCCGTCGCTCTTCTGCAGGAGCATTTCATGCACGGTGGTCGGCTGTTCCGCGATCGAATATTTCAGGCGGCCAGGTTTGGGGATGGAATCGTGGTCGGCTAGAATCGTCGTGAGATTGTGGAGGTATACGGCGGCCTTGCGCGGCGTGTAGTCCGGCTTGAAAAACCCAAAGCTTTGATTGCCACCTTCGTCGGTCCGGTCGCGCAGGAGGTACACCGCGGTGTGACTCCAGCCCCGCTTGAACTGATCCAGATAGATACTCATCAAGTTCAGCCCCTGGATGTCCTCCGTAACGAGACCGTCGATTTTGGAGCCGGTTTCCGTGGTGACGCGTGGTAAAGTTAACAGGTCCGCTTCCGAATAGCCGCGAAAGTGTTTGCCCCAGGTCACGCCATAGTTGGCATACAAGCCGTCGACCTTGCATGCGGACGTCGGATCGGCGGCATTCCAGGTTTTGTTGTCCGCCAGCCCGGGTGAGCCGGGATGATAAATGTAGTTATGCACGTTGGCGGAGTCGGCGTATTTCGTTCCCTCGGGGAGCAATGTGCCGGCGCCGACGGGAATCGTCAGGAATTGCAATCCGACGTTATCGACTTGGGCGCCTCCCTCGCTGATCGACCAGACCGGATATTTCTTCAATGCCGGATCGCTTTTGACGGCGTTGTACAAGTCTCGCTGTAACCTCGCAACGGCTGACCACGACGCTGCACGGGCGCCACCCTGTTCGCCGTGATACGTGACGCCCCAGTTGTTCGGCTCGTTATTTCCCTCGAAGGCCAGCAGTGCGTCGGCCGCCGCTAACGGCCTGGCTGTTTCAATGAGTTTCTCGAGGTCCGTCCCTCCGCTGACCAGGCCCCAACTGAAACGGACGCCGGTTTGTCGGTGGAGGTCGAGATAGGTCTGCACAGAGGTGGGGCCTGCGGCGGTCAGTTCCTCGATTCCACCCCTCACCCATCGAAACCCGGCGTATTTTACCATCTCGATCGTTTTCGGGAGTGGCTGTCCGCGGTCGGGAAAAGTGGTGACGACGCCGATGCTATTCAGGAAATCCGTTGCCGGGATGGCCGTCGTTGCCGCGGCCAGCGCGCTAGGGGCCGCAAAGTCCCCCTTGGAAAAATCGGAGTCGATAACCGTCTGCGCCCGGCAAATCGTCGGAGCGAAAGCGACCACCACGAATAATACCGCAGTCTTTGCCGGCGCGGTTGATCTCATCATGACCGCTCATCCCTTCCTGTTCTCCCGGCGGGAGAATGAATGGAATTCCATTACGCGTCGCCGTTTGGTCGGGTGTGTGAGGCACAAATTGTGGCCGCTGCCGCGCCGCCTATTTCGCCTGCTGCGACTTGATCAGTTCCGCGGGGAACAGCTTCGGGTCCACGGCGAACGGTCCCACGAGGCCGTAAACCTCGTTGGGATCCTGACGATTCCACTTTGGACGGGACCACACCTCGCGGTCGCCGCGCTTCGCGTGCAGTTCCCAGCCGCACGCGGGGGCAATGGCGAAATGCCATTGGCTGATTCCTTTCTCATGACGCGATTCGAGGATCAGAAAGGCTTCCGGATCGGTCCCCTGGGCGAAGGCAAAAATCGCACCATCGACAGCCGCTTCTTCGGCGTAGCGGTGGACCGGCTGGGCCATCATCCGGAATCGCCAGATCGAGATGCCCATGCCGAATGATCCGTAGCAACCCCAGGTCTTCGATTGCTTCTTCGGCACGTTCGGCAATCACCTCACCCCCACACGCACGAGCCGCCGTAACGCACTGAGGACCTCCACGTCGAGCAGGTGCGGCGCGTGGAGGTCGTCATCGTCGCGGTAGATGCGCCGCGCCAGCCAGACAAAAGTCGCCGCGTCGACGACAAACGACCGGTGGTTGTCCCATCGCAAGACAGGTTCCGCGCTCAGCGTTAGCCTGGCTCCCTCCTTCTCCTCCACGCGGATCTCGATCCGCGCTGCCGTTTCCTTCATCAGCTTGAGTCGGGCGGCGCTTTGCTCTTTTGGTTCCGGAGCCTTCTGTCCGGTCTCAGTATCGAGTGGTTCTACCGCGAGCCACAGCGCGGCGATGAGCAGTGCCGAGAGCATAATCAGCCTTCTCGTTCAGAGTTGACGAGTCTATTTCACGATTCCGGGGAGCTCTTCGGCTCGGATCTCGAGCTCATCCAGAATCAGGTCCGAACCGGCTTGCCGGTCTTTCGCGCAGGCCTCCAATTTCAACAGTTGGACGTCGGCATCCGTGATGACCTTTTCATCGAACAGGTTGTATTCGTCGGTGCCATACTCGGCGAACAGGTAGTAGACCACCGACCCCTTGCGGACGATCTTGATCTTTCCGGCGGCGATTTCGTTTGGCGGATGGTGGGCGATCTTCCAATGGTATTGCCCGTCGAGGTCGACGTGGCCATGTTTCGTGGCGAAGACGCTCTGTCCGGCCCCGCTTAACATCCGTTCCACGAGAATATAGTCCTTGGGGCCGGTTCCCAATTGCAGGAGCAAATGGAGACCTGCCCCCCACCCTTCCGCCGGCTTGTGCGCCGCGAGCGAATGGAACACGGCGATCAGCTCAAAATCGCCGCGGATCTCGAACTTTGCCGAAATGCCGGCCCGATCCGGCTTCTCTTCGCCGGCGGGCAGGTGCAGCCGCAGTCCTTCGGCGTTGAGTGAGGCATAGCTGGGGTTTGCATTCGAGATGAGGCGCTTGACGTTGGCGTCTGGCTGCTGCCCTCGAAAATTGGCGACAAAGCGGGCCTTGAGCATCTCAGGGGAGATGTTCGCCTGCTCCGCCCGGGCTTTCGTCGCGGGCTGCATGGCGGATGCCACAATCTTTTTGCCGTCCGGTGACCAGGCGACATCGACATAATGAAGTCGGGGATCCTGTCCTGCCAGAAGCTGCGGAGGATCGTTGGAATCCGGATCGAGGAGGTACATCTGCGAACGGTAGCCGCGCTGCGGAGATGGTTTGCAGAACAGGACGCGCGATCCGTCCGGGCTCCAGGCGAAAGTCGCCATCACCTCACCTTCGATCCGGTGGATGCGACCCAGCGTCTCGCCACGGGCATCCACGAAACCGACCTCGTACTTGTCGTTTGTCGTGAGTCCCTTGAAGGCGATCCTGCGGCCGTCAGGCGACCAGGCCATGCTCCAGAAAACATTTTTGTACGGCGATTGCTGCTCGTCCAATAAAAGCAGCCTGCGTTTGTCCGCGAAGTCGAAGACGGCCAGATTGGCTCCTCCTGCGGTGCTGATCGAATACACGAGCTTGCCGTCCGGGGACCAGTCGGCCCCCCAGCCGCTCTCGTCGATCTGCACGAGATTCCTGGCGGGGCCTTCGATGTTCATGACCCACACCCCGTGATCGGAACCGGGTCGCGAGAAGACCAGGCGATCTCCACGCGGCGAAAAGCTCGGCATCAATCCGTCGATCAGGACGCGAGCATTGCCGCCGTTGGCATCGAAGAGGGCAATCTGGCCAGACGTGTGGTCTTCACCCTCCTTCCAGACATTGAAGGCGATCCGTTTGCCGTCCGGCGACCACTTCGGCGAGCCCTGATAGCCGTACTCCGGGAGAACGTCGAGCGGCTTCATGCCCGAACCGTCGCTCGAGGCAATGAACAACCGCGCCCTTGCGGGCGAATCGTTTTTCGCCGGCTTCGCTGCGGGTTCTGGATTGGCAGGACC
The DNA here is from genome assembly GCA_016200145.1 of Planctomycetia bacterium. Lineage (GTDB taxonomy): Bacteria > Planctomycetota > Planctomycetia > Planctomycetales > Planctomycetaceae > JACQFH01. The sequence goes on from JACQFH010000138.1 coordinate 38,516, forward strand.
CGCTGCGGCCGCCGGTGTCGCTGCGTGGGGCGTTTCGTCGCCAGCAAATTCCGGTTCTGCGGCGTCCTGCGAACCGGCGGCGCGGGCCTTCTGGATTGTGTTCGAGAATGGACTGACGGTGCTGGCAGAGACGAAGGCGAAGAGCGTCGCCAGGAGCAGCGCCTGTCCTGCCCGGCGCCCCAGCGGACGTCGCGGGCGATTCGCGGTCAAGATGGCGAGCACGCGCCGTTCCAGCCCCGACTGTACGACCATAGCCGCTGCCGCCCCTGAAACGGACGTCCCCGCGATCAAACGTCCGGCCACGTCGACCAGAACGCGCGCGTACGCCGTCGGTTTTTCACCCACGCACAAGACACTGTCGTCGCAGGCATATTCGCGCTCAACCCGCATCCGCCAGGCGGCCAACCACGCCAGAGGCTGGAACCAGTACAGGGCACACGCCAGCCGAGCGAGAAGCTGCCAGGCGACATCCTGGCGGACGACGTGCGACATTTCGTGTGCGATCACCGCCCGCAGCGTTTCGGCGGGCCATCTGCGCCAGTCGGCCGGCAGGACAATCCGCGGCTGCTTCCAGCCCAGACACAGCGGTACGCGCGTCTGCTCCGATTGCCGCAATCCGACTGCACCGCGCCAGCCCAGGTTGTCCGCGAGTGACGAGCAGATCTGAAATACCTCTTGCTCGTCGATCGGGAGGGACGCAGCGATGATCCGGCGTGCGGCCAGCAGCGCACGGGCGATTCGCCAGAGTCCCCAAACGACAGGAATAATGAAGACGAGCCACGCCCCCCAGGCCTCCGCATGATGTCGATCGGCCTGGACCCGATCGCGGGACAACCCGCGTACCGCTTTGTCGGCAGCCGTGGCATGCTCCGGACCGGAACTGCGGGCGGCATCCACATCCGCGAAACCGCCGCTCAGGTCGAATTCCGGCGCTGCTCCAGCCGGGATGACGCGGGCGATCGTTTGTGTGGCGTCGGACGGCAGGAGCGCCGTTCGTGTCTCGATCCACCCCAGGCGAAGCGCGGGGACGATGCTGATGGTGATTGGCAGGGCCAGCGCCGCCAGCACGCTGAGCGCCCAGACGCGATGCCGCACGGCAGCCGAGGATCGCCTGAGCATCCAGGCCGCGCAGGCCGCCGCCAGCCAGATCATTGTCTGACTGAAGACGAGTCGCCCGCACCATCCACCGGTTTCGGTCGAAACAATCGAGAACAAGCTGGGGATCATGATTTCTCCTCGACGTCGTCGATGAGCCGCTTGAGGCGTTCGAGATCGTGGGGCGCGAGCCGGCCCGCACTGCCATCCAGCAAGGCCGCCACGGCATCGAGCGGCTGGCCGCCGAAGAAATTCCGCACCAGGTTACGCAATGCCGTCCGGCCCATCTGGCCGCGGGACGTCACTGGGCGATACACGTAGCGTTTGCCGGCCTGGCGGAACGTCAGCACTTTTTTATCCACCAGCAAATTGAGCATGGCGCGGACTGTGGAATAGGTCGGGGGGTCGGGGAGCGCCTGGCGGACTTCGGCGACCGAAGCCGCCCCCAGACGGTACACCGCCTCGACAATCTGCCGCTCGCGCCTTCCCAGAGGAACTTCGCCCATGTCGCGTTCTCCCGGCACTTGGCTTCGATTCCAGATGTGCTATTCCACCAGCACATGCTAATGTACCAGCATACGGCGAGCGCATCAAGCCGCGGCCCGGCCGAATTCGTCCCGACTGTGACTGGGATTCAGTGTCCCACCCGCGCGCGATCGGCTGGCGGAACTGCTGTCCGGATCTACTTTCAAAGTGCCAGACAGCCACGGTGCCGTCCTCACGATGGCAGCACCCGCACTCCCGTTTTTCTCCTCTCAACTGTCACGCGGTCAGAAGATCGAACGAGGCGACCTCGTCCAGGAATTCCCCTACCGGCGCCAGGGCCCGCGCATCGGTTTCGACAGAAGCGCCGTCGCTACGGTGTCGCCCACGATTTCCTCCGTCTCGGGGTTCCGCGTGATCTTGCGCTTGAGCTGCATCGCGATGTCGGTTGGGCGAGTACGACGGGCTACTGATCCTGGAGGCCCCCGAGGACGCGACCGCAATGACGGTACTCCTGCACCTGGCTGAGCTCGGCAACGTCCACACGACCACCGTGCGGGCCTTCACCGCCGCCGAGATGGATAAGATCGTAGCGAAGGTGCATGTCTGACAAGTTGCGACCGCTCCCGGCGATTGCCGAACCGCGCCGTCAGCCAGACGCAAAACGCGGCGAAGACGGCGGCCAGGGTCGATAGGAGGATTGTCATGTTCCTGCAATTCGACGCTCGCGACGCAAATGAAGTCTCTTCACGGTTTTCTGGCAAGAGATTCGAACGGCCGCGTTCAATTAATGGTTGGCATCCCGTATCCTCCTACGTCGTGGATCGACGCGCCCGAACCAATTGTCCCCGATCGTGTCTTTCCTGATTGCTCCGAAGAGATTGACGATCGGCTGGCCCAACGAAAACGAACGGCTCTTTCAATTGGAATCCGACTGGCAGAATAACGCCTGCCTTATGCCTGCGTCCCTTGCGCAGTTTGCCGAGCATTACCGGGAAGCCGCAGAGGCACTCATCAAGTCGGCGATCAATCGCGAAGTTCTCATTGACTGCGCCGTATATCCTGCGGTGTTCCTGTACCGGCAATATCTGGAACTCACGCTGAAGGACATCATTTGGCGCACCCGGCATCTTGAAGACGAGGGTAGGGGCTACCCGAAGACGCATAAACTCAACAATCTCTGGGCAGAAGCGAAGGGACTGCTGCGACAGCACTATGGGGCCGACACCCCGAAAGAGCTGGCGTACCTGGATCAGTGCATCGCGGAATTCCACGAACACGACCCAGACTCAATGGCGTTCCGATACCCGTGCGGAAAGTTTTGACGTCTGCCGCTTTTGTCTGGTAAACTGGATGCATGACGACTTCACAGGCATTTCATCGCGGAACCGCGCCGATTTTCGCAATCCTGACGCCCGACCAGACGAGACGGCTCGCCGAACTCGGAGGTGATCCCGGGTTGGCGGATCGACTGGCAGAGCTCGCCGAAAAGGCCAACGCAGGTGAATTGTCGGCGGCCGATCGCGAAGAATACGAAGCCTACATCGAGGCGAACAATTTGCTGGCTGTCCTACAGGCCGAGGCCCGTTTCCGACTCAGCGAAAATGGGTCGTAGGACATGGATGCCGCGACGCGCGCGACTGTGCGGGTCTGGGCCGACAACTGCTGCGAATACTGCCAACGTCACCATTCGACTTCGCCCCTGATTCCATTGCAGGTCGAGCATATCGTCTCCCGAAAGCACCACGGATCAGACGAACTCGACAATCTCGCGCTTGCCTGTGCTGAGTGCAATCTGCACAAAGGGAGTGATCTGACCGGGATTGATCCCGAGTCTGGCCAAGTCACACCATTGTTCAATCCGCGCCGCGATCAATGGAATGAGCACTTTGCCTGGGATGGACTGCGACTCGTCGGGCGCTCGCCAGTTGGCCGCACGACAGTCCGGCTTCTGCAAATGAACTCCACGGCGAGATTGAGGGTTCGCAGGGCCACACGCCTGGATTAATGACGATTCGACTTCGAGTTGCTGCCGTCAATTGGGCCGGCGTCAAACGACGTCGGCCACGCCCTTCCTTGTCAGTCAGGGCGTGCCACACAAACCGCGCTGCCGCGCGACGTGAGACGGCCTGTGAGTCGCTTACGGTTTCTCTGTGGCAGGCGCCTGGCCCATGAGTTTGGTGAGTGGTTCTGCGACCGCTTCGGCCCAGATTTCGTAGCCCTTCGTTGACGGGTGCAGGGCGTCGGTCATGACGTCGCGGGGGATGGCGCCGTCGGCGTCGAGGAATTTGGGGCCGATGTCCAGGTAATGGACCTTCTGGCCGTCGTGGAGTTTGGCGATTTTCTGGTTGATCTCGGCGACGGTCGTGCGCGCGGGATCGTTGGCGGCGCCGCGGGGGAAGACGCCCAGGAGCAGGATGTTGGACTCGGGAAAACTTTTTCGGAACTGGCAGAACATTCTTGCCGGCAAACGGGCCACTTTCGTTGCGCCAGAAATCGGTGATCGAGTCGCCCATCAGGAGCAGCTCGGCCGTCCCTTCTTTCGCCACGGCCAGGTTGGCTTCGTGCTTCTGCCGGAAAAAGGGGGCCAGTCCCGGGACGATCGCCGTGTTCGGGCGCGGCGCGCGGACTTCGACCAGCGCGGGGAACTCCCGCAGCACGGCCTTCGTCTTCGGATCGGCCGACTCGATGAAGCGTTTCAGCGCCTGTTCAGCCAGCGCCAGCTCTTCGGCCGTGGGGCGCTTGATCCGCACGGCTTCCGGGACTTCGGCCCCGCCGGGTGTCGTGGGACGGGACACGGCGGGTTCGGTCGAATCCTTGGTTGCAGTCGCGGCGGCCGCCTTGGGCTGAGCTGCGGCACCTGTCGCGGCTGCGACGTTCGCGACGGCCGGATTGCCAGTCGGCGGCGGGGCGCGATCCTCGGCGGCGGGTGCCCCCAGAATCTCCGTAAACGTTAGTTTGAGCGCCGCGGCCCAGATCTCGTAGCCGGCTTCCTCGAGGTGCAGGCCGTCGGTCGAAATGCCGTCGCGCAAGCGCCCCTCGGAATCGGCGAGCTGGCTGTTGATGTTCACGAAGCGCAGCTTGCGGCCATCGGCGAGCGCGGACAGCTCCTGATTGATCTTCTCGATCGCCGGCTTTAAGGCCATGTTCTGCGTGCGCAGGAAGACGCCGGTGAGCACGATCGTGGCCTCGGGGGCTTTCTGACGGCAGACATCCAGTATCTCTTTGATCCCGGTGACGACTTCCGCGACCTTCGCTGCGTCTGCCGGCCCTGTGGACGGCAGGTTGTTTGTGCCCGCCTGCACGACGATGACTTTCGGTGAGACTCCTTCCAGTTCGCCGTTCTTCAAGCGCCAGAGAATGTTCTGGGTTGTATCGCCGCCCCAGCCGAAGTTCGCCGCGTTCCACCCATGAAAATGCTTCTTCCAATGCGCCAGGAGCTGGGGATAGTCGGTCGCTCCCCACCGGCGGGTGATCGAGTCCCCCACGAAGTACACGTCGATCCTGCCTTGTTTCGTCTTGGCCAGCAGTTGCTGGTGCGCTGTGATCGAATTCGCATCGGTGCGCTGGCCCGGAGCCGCCTTGGGCTGCGGCGCAGTGGTTGCGGCGACCGCGGGTGTCCGGCCATCCTGCTTGGCGAACTGGATGTCGGCCCAGCGGATGAAGTGCTCGATATTCGGCTCGTCGGTGTGGCCGCCGTCGTGCTGGCGCCAGGCCAGCTCTCCGTCGAGCAGGTCCGTATTCACGGCGGGCATTTTTTCGGTCTGGTAATCGTCGCTGCGGCCCAGGTCGCGGGCGCCCAGCAGGCGAAACACCGGCTGGGCCGCGACGGCCGCCATGAAACTCCCCTGGTGATCGAGCCAGTTCGCGTCGCCCTTCTCCGGAACGCCGTGGCTGATGAACGTGAGGCGCGGCGAACACAGGGCCAGCGTCATGTGCGAATCGACCGGCAAGTCATCGGCGGTGCGCCGGCCAAACGTGGATTCCTCGGCGGAGTACTTCAAATAGTTGCCCGCCATCCAGTGATAGCCCCCCGACGACGCCAGGTTTTCCAGGCTCTCGCCGAAATTGCGGCGATACAGCTTCGTTCCTCCTGCGCCGGATGAAGCGATCAGGCCCATGGCGAAGCGTTCGTCGAACGCCATCGCGACCAGCGCCGCCTTGCCGTACCGGGAGACCCCTGCGATGCCGACCCGTTTCGCATTCACGCCCGGTTCCGTTGCGAGGTAATCGAGCCCGCGCGAGGCACCCCAGCCCCAAGCCCGCAGCGCGCCCCAATCGTCGGGCTTGCGTGGTTGGCCGTGGTTCGTCAGGCCGATGATCCCTCGCGTCAGACCGGCCCCGGTGGGTTCGGCGTTGGCATTGGCGTTTCCGCCGAAGGGATTGCGCTGGAAACCTCCCGAGTCGTCCTGAACCGTGCCCGGGTTGAGCGTCGCGCATCCCCAGCCGGCGGCGATCAGCTTGTCTTCGCGCGACGGCGGCCGCGGACCACCACCGGGCCCACCACCAAAGCCGCGCCGGCCGCGACCTCCTCCAAAGGGGTTTGGGTCGAAGGGGGTCCAGCCAAAGGTCATCAGCACGGGGACGGGACCGGTGCTTTTCTTCGGCAGAGTCAGCGACATCGAGATGTTGACTTTGATCTCGGGACACGCCGAATTGTCGACGACGCCGACGATGTGCTTCTGAATGGCGGGTTTTCCATTGGCTTCGATCTCGCGCGTCGTGCGGACTTCCCATTTGACCGCGGGAACGTTTTTGGAAACCCGGCCGTACACCTGGCTTTCGAGCAATTCGACGATTTCGGCCCGCCGGGATTTGCGCCACTGCTCGGCAGACGTGACCCGGTCGCCATTTTGCAGCTTCAGGACATCGGGGAGGACGGGATACGGATTGGCCTGCGCCTCGTCGTAATTCGGGGGAGTGGTCGAACCTTCGTTCGGGTTGCGCCCGGGACGCAGCTTCGTGATGCCGAGCTGCTGCTGCATGTTCTGGTGATCCTGCTGGGTCGTGAAGACGACCGGGGCGGGAGCGGCGTCCTTCGATTCCTGTGCGACGGCCGCGAATGACGAGATCAACAGTCCGAGAAGCAGCCACAGCAACGTCGATCGGTGTAGGATTCGCGACATCGTAAAACCTCTCGTGGCCAGGTTGGGGGGAACGCGACCATCTTACCGATGCGGGTTGTGCGACAACAGTTCGCGGGGTCGCGCGCACCTGGGCAGCAACGTGGTACAGGCTTTCAGCCTGTGGATTCGGGCGAATGGATGACACGCTGGAAGCCTATCCCACGGGGGCGTGGCCGGGCACCGGCGTGCAGCAACCCCGGCGACGCGGTTGCATGAGCAGCAGGCCGGTGTCGTGGTCAGAAATTCGTAAGATTTCCGGCAACTTTTCGGAAGTCGACACGATAACCGTTGTGTCGGCCGATGGGGCTGCGGTACCGGGCTGGATTCCGCCCCGGGGATTCGCGGCACGATCGACCGGGACGCCCCTGGGCCGGGCGATTTTCGGAAGTGCCTTATGCCCAACAGCTATTCCCCCGTCCCCCTGGGAAGTTCACGTGACAACGCCTGGGAGTGGATCGACCCGGGCACGATGTGCCGCCAGCTTTCGCCCCTTCCCGGCCCGATCCCGACGCGGGACGAGCTCGAGGAAGTGATCGCGATTGAGCTGGATAACGCAGGTACAACGGCTCCGGCAAAAACGGCCGCCAAAGCGCCGACGACCAAGGAGCTCAATATCGCCGGCGAATTCCCGTGGGATCCCGCGATCACCGATGCCGAGGAAATCGCCGAGTTTACCGCGGGGCGGTGGAGCCCGAGCACCGACGATTTCACGACCGTCCCGGGGGGGACGGTGGCCGTCGCCCCCAGCTTCGGCAATCTGCTGGGCGCCATCCTGCAGGAGGCGGATGGCAGCATTTCGCGCGTCAACCTGTTCACGCACGCCAACAAGTCGATGGTGTCGTTCCACGGCCACATTGAAAAGAAGTCGATCGGCAGCGCCGACGTCTTTCTGGACGTCAACTCGCCCGGCGACAACATGACCGCCATGGACACGACGAGCATGACCAATTTGAACCAGCCGGGAGTGACGTTCACCGCCCCGAAGGCGATCAAGGGCAAGAAGAACTTCACCGTGGCCGACGTGACCAAAAAGTTCGCTGCGGACGCCGTGTTCGTGCTGTATGCCTGCCACTCGGGACAGGACGCGGCGTTTCTGAAGTCGATCGCGCAGTTCTTTCAAGTGAAGGTAATCGGGTTCAAACCGGTCGTCGCGTATTTTCCGCCGGCGCAGTCGGGAAGCAAGTTCCAGCGATCGGGCGAAAAAATCGGGCTGGGAGTGGGCGGCTCGCCCGTCACCGACTGGCGCAAGCTGATCACCGACTCGCAGGCGATTACGGCCAGTCCGTGAACTACGGCTGCACCCGGGGAGACCAATTCTATTCGAATCGGTGCCCGTCCCCGGCTCGCCCTCGATTGCAGGTCCTGCCTGCGATGTTTGCTCGCCGGAGCTTCTCGTGAGATAATGTCCGGGACACGAGTGGCCCCAGCCCCATTGCCGTCGAGGGAGTGGTCTCATGAGCCTCTTCGATCGCTCGAAATTCGCAGTGCTGCGTTCGATTTTTGCAGGTGCTGTCGTCATTGCGGCGCTCAGCGTGCCGGGCGGCGAGGCCATGGCGCAGGGCGTCGTCGGCGGGGTCTACATCGATCCGGACGGCATGCTGCGGCAGACATCGACGCTGTCGGAACAGGATTTGCGCGAGAGGTTGGCCCGAGAGGGGGGGGCCGTTCCGGCACAGTTCAGCGCGGCGGCGAGCCCGCTGCGAAAAATATCGCTCCGCCGGCTGGAACAGGCGGTTGCGGCGCTCCACGAATCAGGCCAGCCGGTTCCGGCTGATGTGCGCTATCTCGCGGGACTCACCGGCATCCGCTGCGTTCTCGTTTTTCCTGAAGCGGAAGACGTGGTGATCGCGGGGCCGGCCGAAGGCTGGCAGCAAATCCCCGCCGGCGACGTCGTTGGACAGCAGTCGCAGCGGCCGGTGCTGCAACTCGACGACCTGATTGTGGCCCTGCGATACGCGTTCGCCGACCGCGACGAAGACAGCTTTCTCGGTTGCTCGATCGAACCGACCGAGAAGGGAGTGCAGGCGCACGGTGCCTTCATGCGCGGCATCGGTGAGATGAACGCCTCGCGACTTCCCGAGGTCCTGCAAGGGCTCGAGCAGGCGGTTGGGCCGCAGGACGTGCATGTCTACGGCGTCAATCCGGCCACGCGATTCGCGTTGCAGATGATCGCCGCCGATTACCGTCTCAAGCGAATTGCCCTGGCGCACGAACCTTCACCGTCTGCCAAGCTTCCCAGCTATCTCGATCTCGCCGAAAAGTCGATCGCGGGTTCAAAGCCGCGACAGCACCGCTGGTGGTTCGTCGGGCATTACGACGCGATCCGGCGGACTGCCGACAACCTGGCTTTTGAGTTCGAAGGCCAGGGCCTGAAAGTTGACACCGCTCCCGTGCACGCCGGCGATCCGCAGCAGCGCGACACATCGAAGCCGGCGAAGTCGGCGAAGCAGTTTGCCGACCTCGCCACAAAACACCTCCCCGAAATGGCGCGGAAGATTCCGGCGGTGGCCGAGTTGCAGAACCTGGTGAGCCTCGCCGTCGCCGGAACGCTGGTGCGCCGCCAGTCCGTCGACGCCGATCGCGATGGGGCGGGCGCCGCCGGCCCGGATGCGGTCGCAGCCTCTGGAGCGAGTCGTCGCTGGCGCCCGCGGCATTTTCTGGATGCCGAGCATTGCCCGGTCGCGACATACATTACCCCCCGGCAAACGCCGTCGCTGGCCAACGCGAGATTTGTGCGGAACCAGATCTGGATGTTCTCGGTCTGTGGCGGAGTGGAGATCGACCCCGCGCGGCTGGCAGACAGCGACCGGCTCAAGCCGGCGGCCGGCAACAAGCTGAGCGACGTCCGCCGCCAGGCGGCCCCGCCGGCCGACGCCGATCGCTGGTGGTGGGACTGAACGGAGAATTCGGAATTCGGAATTGAGATTGCCCGGCACGCAAGACCCGGGAAGCGAAATGCAACTGGGTGAGCCGGGGACGTAAGTCCCCGGGTGCGTCCGCGTGGATGCGGGTACGTCGTGAGGGAGATGACTGAGTACTCAGTACTTATGATCCGCAGAGTCGGTATTATCGGATCGCCTGGAAGGTGAAATCGTCACGCGGGATGCGGCGGCGCATCCGTCTGCGCACTAACTTTGTATGGCATCTGGCGTAGCAGCCCCGTCCGCAAAGAAAGTCGCACCGTTCGTGACAGTCGACCTTGGTTCCGCCCAGGAGCAGCTCGCAGACATTCTGCGGCAGGACGGAGATACGCTGCGCGAAGGCCCAGATCGTTGCAGCGTGGAAGCGGAATTGCGCAAATCACTTTCCGACCTGGCTGCGTCGCGAGATCTCCTGGCCGACCAGGTGCGTACGCTGCAATGTCAGAACTCGGCTCTCGAATACACCCTGCAGCGCCTGCGTGACGCGGCCGAGGCGACGGCGGCCAAGGGCGAATTCCTGGCCAACATGAGCCACGAAATCCGCACGCCGATGACCGCCATCCTCGGCTTTGCGGATATTCTGGCACAGAACATCGAACAATCCGATTGCCAGGATGCCATCCAGACGATCAAGCGCAACGGGGAATACCTGCTCGAAATCATCAACGACATTCTCGACCTGTCGAAGATCGAGGCGGGTCGGCTGCTGGTCGAAAAGATCGCCTGCTCTCCGATCACGATCGTCTCGGACATCGTCAACCTGATGAAGGTCCGCAGCGACGCCAAAGGGCTGACGCTCGAGGTCGAATATAACGGCCCGATCCCTGAATCAATCTACAGCGATCCAACGCGCCTGCGGCAGGCGCTGCTCAATCTGGTGGGCAATGCGATCAAGTTCACGGAGGTCGGCGGGGTCCGCATCTGCATCGGACTGGAAACGAACGGCAATCTGAAGCCCTGTTTACGCTTCGACGTGTTCGACACGGGCATCGGCATGACGAAGGCTGAGCTGGACCGGCTGTTTCGCCCGTTCACACAGGCCGATTCGTCGATGGCCCGTCGCTTCGGCGGGACGGGGCTGGGGTTGACGATCAGCAAGCGGCTCGTCGAGATGCTGGGGGGGACGATTTCGGTCAGAAGCGATGCGGGGCGCGGGAGCCGGTTCACGATCACGGTGACGACCGGGTCCCTCGCCGGCGTGACGATGTTCGAGAATTCGTCGCAATGCCGGCTGGACCAGAGGCCCATCCCGCCGCCAGTCGTCGAGACGAAACTGCCCGCCTGCCGCGTGTTGCTGGCCGACGACGGGCCCGACAACCAGCGGTTGATCAGCTTCATCCTCCGCAAGGCCGGCGCGACGGTTGAAGTCGTCGAGAATGGGCAGCTGGCGTTCGAGCGGATCATGGAATCGGACGGTGTCGGACAGCGCGCCGCCGACACGAAACCCCCGATCGACGTGGTCGTGATGGATATGCAGATGCCGGTGCTGGACGGATATGAAGCGAGCCGGCGGCTGCGCGCTGCGAATTACACCGGACCGATCATCGCACTCACGGCGCATGCCATGGCCGGCGATCGCGAGCGGTGCCTGGCGGCCGGCTGCACTGAATACGCGGTCAAACCAGTCGACCGGCAGAGGCTGGTGGAACTCGTGGCCCGGTTTGCGACACTGAACGGGACGGTGTAGGAAAACAGGCGCAGTCGGCGAACCCGCAGATCGAACCGCGCCAGAGGGCCTCTCGTTCCCTCGCTCCGCGTGGGAACGAGGTCCCGCCCGGCAGGACCTACTTTGTTTTGAGGCCGAAGGTCGCCATCAGGCACTTGTAGGCGGCCTCGCCGTGAGCGCGGTCGACGACCGTTGAGATCCGTACTTCGCTGGTGCTGATCATCTTGACGTTGACGCCTGCGTCGGCCAGCGCGCGAAACATTTTTTCTCCGACGCCGGTGTGGGTGCGCAGGCCGATTCCCAGAACCGAAAGCTTGGCGATGTCGCGCTCGTGGCTCAGCTCGGCGCCGCTCCACTGCGCGGCCGCGGTGCGCGTGGCCTCGATGCTCTTGTCCAGGGCCTCGCGGGGAACGGTGAACGAGATGTGCGAATGTCCGCTCTGGCTGACGTTCTGTACAATCACGTCGACCATCACGCCGGCGCGCGCGTTGGCCGCGAACACGGCGGCGGCCACGCCTGGAACGTCCGCCAGCCCGCGCAACGCGACCAGCGACTGGTCGTTGTCGAATTCGACCTGGCTGACGACGATGTCTTCCATGCTCGCCAGCCGGCTGACGACGTCGCGCGCCCGTTCTTCGCGGGCCTTCTCGGATTCGTCACTTTCGTCGTCGGGTTGCTGCACGCCGAGCGCGGGCAGAGCCGGCTGCTCGCGGTGCAGGTCGAACCCGGCATGCACCGCCTGCAGCGCCGTCTCGGCCTGAGCGCGGTCGACGAGCACTGAAATCTTGATGTCGCTGGTGGTGATCATGCCGATGTTGACGCCGGCGCTGGCCAGCGCGGCGAACATCTGGGCCGCCACCCCGGTGTGCGTCTGCATGCCGCTGCCGACGACCGACACTTTCGACAGGTTGGTGCCGTGCTGCACAGTCCCGGAGCCCAGCACTTCGACCGCCTGCTGGGCCGCCGTCAGCGTTTCAGCCAGTTCGTCCTGTTCAACCGTGAACGACACGTTCGCCAGGCCATGCGCGCCGACGTTCTGCACGACCATGTCGATGGGGATCTTGCGCTCGGCCATTTTCGTGAAGATCAGGCTCATGACGCCGGGACGATCGGGAATGTCCCACAGGCTGACCCGCGCCTCGGATTTCGCGAGGGCGGCGCCGGTCACCACGTCTTCGTCGTCGCCGTACGGAGCGATCAGCGTCCCCTCGCCGTCGGAATAGGCGGGGCGGACGAGCACCGGCACGCGATATTTTTTGGCGAATTCGATCGACCGCGAGTGCATGACCCCTGCCCCCAGGCTGGACAGCTCGAGGATGTCGTCGTACGACACCCGCGGGATCTTGCGGGCCTCGGGGACGAGCCGCGGGTCGGTCGTAAACACCCCTTCGACGTCGGTATAGATTTCGCACACCGCTGCTTTGAGGACGGCGGCCAGTGCGACGGCGGTCGTATCGCTGCCGCCGCGGCCCAGGGTGGTGATATTGAACTGGTCGTCGATCCCCTGAAACCCGGCGGCGATGACGATTTTGCCGGCTTCCAGCGCCTGCCGCATGCGTTCGGTTGAGATCGAGCGGATGCGGGCCTTGGTGTGTGTGGAGTCGGTGACGATCCCGATCTGGGCGCCGGTCATGCTGATGGCCTGCTCGCCAAGTTTCTGCACGGCCATCGCCAGCAAGGCGACCGATTCCTGCTCGCCGGTCGAGAGCAGCATGTCCATCTCGCGTGCGGGGGGCGTGTCGGTGATCTCGCGGGCCAGTTCGATCAGCTCATCGGTCTTGTGCCCGCGGGCGCTGACGACGACCACGACCTGGTTTCCGGCCCGCTTGGCTGCGACGGCCCGACCTGCCGCCGCCAGGATTTTTGCCGGCGTGGCCACACTGGTCCCGCCGAACTTCTGCACGAGAATCGACACGAAAAACGCTGCCTTTCAGAGACGCGTGGGCATCGGTCCATCGGTTCCCGGGAAACAGGCTGGGTGGCCGGGGCTGGACCAACGGGAAGCCCCGGCGCGTCGCGAGCTAGCGTGCCGATTCGGCATTCATCGGCGCGTCGTATTGCGAATGGACAACATAACAGCCGTGCCGGCATAATGGCAAGAATCGGGTGCCTGCTCAACTGGATGACACCACGCGATCGCTGTCGTTCATTGATTGGATTCGCACCGGAGATCGGCCCTGTCGATAAGCTCAACCTGACATGATTCCCGATTTGCCGACCGAGCCGCATCGTGTCGCCTACAGCGCGTGGATTGCCGCCGTCTTCGGTTGGGACGGAGTTTTGCCGCTGGTTGTACTAGCGCTGCCGACGCTGCTGATGGGGGCGTTTCCGGGTAATTTCTGGGTCATGGAGCTTACAACCGTCATACTACCGGTCGCTGCCGTCATTCTTCGCGGCGCGATAGGCTGGCGTGCCATCGCCAGGAATCACTGCAGCGAATCGTTTCGCCGCGTCCAGCAGAATGCCTTTGTCTTTGCTGTCGGGATGCTGTTTCTCTTCGACGTAACGACGGTGCTGATGCAAGTCCTGAAGAAAGGCGCGCTTGTGTGGGGGCCAGAGAATTTGACTGCGTTAGTGGTCGGGGCGCCCGTCTATCTGACGCTGATGTCGATTGCCATGTATCCGGGGAGAAGCCGCATCGTCGCGGACGCCCGGCCAGCGGCCCACGATCACGACGATGACTCAATGCTCGATTGAGCTCTGCTTCGCCGCGATCATTCGTGGAGCAGGTTGCTGACCTGCTTGTGAATCATTTCTCGAAAGACAGGGCAGGTCAGCGACTTGCCCCACGAAACGGGGGCACAAGCGCCCCGGCCGCTTGCGCGGCCGGGGTGCTGCGCAGCCCCCCACGCACGTCAGCCCGCCTTCCGCATGGGCAGAATGACCGGTTGTGTCTGGTTGACGACCGCCGACAGGAACTGCTCGAACACCTGCATGTCGAGGGCGCTCGCCGAGTCGTTCTCGGGGTGCCACTGCACGCCGAGCGCGAACCACTCGGGGTCTTCGGATTCGATCGCTTCAATCACTCCGTCGGGGGCGGTTGCCGAGATGCGGAAACCGCGCGCTACCAGGTTCACCGACTGGTGATGGCAACTGTTGACCCGGATTTCGCCGGGACCGTAAATCGTATCGACGCGAGTTCCGGGCACGATCTCGATGACGTGCCGCAGCGTCGATTCGACCGGGTCGCTGTGGTGCAACGAGCGCGGGCAGTCTTCGGGAATGTGCTGGTAAATCGATCCGCCGCAGATCACGTTGAGGAGCTGCATCCCCCCGCCGATGGCCAGGATCGGCATCTTGAGATCAACGGCCATCTTGCACAGCCGGCGGTCGAAATCTTCGCGGCGGGAAGGCATCGGGCGGGTCGAGGGGTGCCGTTCCATCCCGAGTCGCACCGGCTCGAGGTCTTGCGTGCAGCCGGCCAGCACGATTCCGTCGAGCAGGCCGATGATCTGCTTCAGCTCAGCGTCTTCGGTCAGGGGAGGAATGAGAATGGGGATGGCATTGGTGACGTCGGACTCTTTCGGGCCGGTTTTGATTCTGGCGGCGGTGATCGAATCGTAATAGCCGGTGTTGAACCAGCTCAGCGCCGTAGCGTCCTTGCGTGTGGGGCGGAAATCACCGTTGATCCCGATCAGAGGTTTCGACGCCATTGCAATCCATCGCTTTCCGGCACGTCCTGTGCCCATAAGGAAGAGAAGAAACCGGCACATCCGTCGGGAGAGGGGCGCTGGGCGCCGTGAGGATGCGGAATCGGACCGCGTGGGTCGACCGGGAGTGCACGACCAGAGTGGCCGGGCGGGAAGCGTGGCGAATTCGCCGATGCGGAAGAGCGGGGCTCTGGGCAGCGAACGTCTGGCCCTGGGGCCGATCGGCTGGCGGCTGGAGCATTGGTTACCGTTCCTCCATGAACGACACGAACGCCGGGCGTTCCACACCGGGGCACAGCCATGTCACGCCCCCGGAACGCCGCACACTTCGTCCTCTTCGGGCCGATCCGTCGGTCCGCTCCGCAGTGCAGGAATCCAGCCCCGCACCAGACGGAAACTGCCTCGAACAACCTGACGGATTCGCGACAAACTTTCGAAACCGTCAGCGAACGGGCGGGATCATACGCACCGCGCGCCGCGCTTGTCAAACAAAAACACGATTTTGTGGGAAATCAGCAGTGTTGGGAATGCGAGCCACAGGATGTTGTGGTTAGACGTCCGTATTCTGGTGATGCTCTACGATTCGGGGTAGGATTTCCGAAGAGAATTGTCCGGACTCCGTAAGAGGGTTAATGCCGATGAGTCAGTTTCAGACAACCTGGATTGTGTCGCTCGTTGCACTGCTCATTGCGTTCATGCTCGTCGGTACGTGGATCAAGAAGCAACCGCTTGGAATCCTGATCGACGCGCAGTGTCGGATGAGCTTGTCGAGACTGCAGGTCGTCCTCTGGACCTGGCTGCTGATTTCCGCTTTTTTCGCGATCGCATTCACCTTCAAGTCGATGGAAATCCAGATCGCTACTGAGATCTGGGCGCTGATGGGGATCAGCGTAGGTTCCGCGGCCGGCAGCGTCATCGTCAAGGGGACCAAAGCGGGTCAGCAACCGTCCGACGCCGTGCCGCAGAATTTGCGGAATCTGGCGCGCCAGGGCGTCTTGCCGACAAAACCCGAGCCCAAGGACGCGAGTCTGTCTGATCTGTTCACCGGAGAGGAATTGACCGATCACACATTCGTCGACATTTCCAAAGTGCAGATGTTCTTCTTCACGATCGCTGCGGTGTCGGGTTATGCCGGCGCTCTCTGGAATTGCGAACTGCCCTCGCCGGACGGCTCGCTGAAATTTCCGGCTCTATCGTCCGGTCTCGTCACGCTGCTGGGCATCAGTCACGCGGGCTATCTGACGGTCAAGGCGGCGCCGAAGACTCCGACTGCGTAAGCAAACGACTGACGCGGATTGGATCAGTCAGTTGGAGAGGCATTTCACCGAGGTATTTCACCCACCTCTGGCAATCGATGTTGCGAAGACAGGGAGTCTGGGTGAGTTGTAGCCATCCACCGCCGCCAAAATCGATGCAATCGATCGGATTGAATTATTCGCTACTACCCAACGATTCGATGAGAAAATTGTGAGTCGGGCTACCGTCTGGCGCTGTATCGCTCATTCAAGGAGAGGCCTCGATGAGACGTTACATGGCACTCACGACGGCAGCCGTGGTCGGAACATTCATGCTTGGGTGCAATTCGATTTCCAGCACGCTCGTGAATCGCACGGACAACGACCAGTTCTTCGGCAATTCGAACGGCAAGCCTTGCAGCAAGTGTCAAACTCGACCGTTCAAGGGGGTGCCGATCACGATGCGCGTTCCCACGCATCTCGAAATCTCGGTCAAGGAGACCATCTTCCTGGAAGTGTTGACCGAAAAGAACCGAATCCAGCAGGTCTCGACGCCGCGGCGTCATCTGTTCATCGAGACGAATCTCGTGGAAACGGACAAAGTCATCACCGTCGACCCCAAGCGGCCCGGTGGGGGAATGCTGAATTACTCCATGACTTTCGGAAAGAAAGACGTCAGGAACGACCACGCGCAGTATTTCTCCGAAATCAAATCGTACATCGTCGACCGGACGATCCAGGACGTCAACAACTCGCTGCAAAACCTGTTTGGCCAGCAGATCACGAAACAGGACGACTTCGCCCCCCAGCAGGTCGTCAACGCACCGCCAGACCAAACGCCCCCCGCGGTGCCCCCTTCCCAGCCACAACCCGATTTACAGAACCTCATCGAGGAGCACCGCGTTGTGGCCTGGAAGCGTTTCGACATCGATGCCGCCGACTTCGAACATCAGGTCGCAGACTTCGTGAACCAGCATCTCCATTGCGATTCGCAGCCCATCGCTATCGTCCATCGTCCCACTCCATCCGTCAGATGACCCGGTGCCAGACGTTGCCGGGCCCATGCAGCCGGCGTTTCGTCGCTCATTCCAGGAGGTCGCTATGAGAAGTTCCCTGCTGCTCACGACGATCGCAGTGGCGACGGCACTCGCGCCGGGGTGCAATTCGGTTTCCAGCACTCTGGTCAACCGCACCGAAAGCGATCTCTTTTACGGCAATTCGAACGGCAAGCCCTGCCGCAAGTGCCAAACTCGCCCGTTCAAGGGGGTGCCCATCACAATCCGCGTCCCCACGCACCTCGAAATTGCCGTCAAAGAAACGCTCTTCCTGGAGCTCTCGAGCGACGAGAAACGACTGCAGCAGGTGATCACGCCGCATCCTCAATTGTTTATCGAGACGAAGCTCGTGGAAACGGACAAAGTCATCACCGTCGACCCCAAGCGGCCCGCCGCGGGGTCGCTGGATTACACGATGAACTTCGGAAAGAAGGATCCCGATCCCTCCAAGGACAACGCCCAGTATTTCACCGACATCCGTTCCAACATCGTCGACAAGACGATCAACGACGTGAACACCGCGCTGCAAGGCATCATCCCATTGCTGCAAGCCAAGAAAACGAGCGGCAAGTTAACAAGCGGCGTCAACGTCGACAAAGATAAATTCTTCGAGGAACACCGCGTCGTCGCCTGGAAACGTTTCGACATCGACGCGGTCGACTTCGAGCAACAGGTTGCCGACTTCATCGATCAGCATCTCAATTGCAATTCGAAACCCGTCGTTCTCCCGCAGCCTGCCGGTCCGGCGGTCAAATAGGCCGGGGGGCCGATCGTTGCGGAACCAATCCGCCATCCCTGCCGGCCTGCGTGGATGCGATCGAAATTTTTTCCGTTGCCGGCCGCCCCCGGGATGAAATTCTCACCGAATTCGAGGAACTTCCGATGAAACGAATCCTGGCCGCCTGTTGCGGAGCGACGCTTTTGATCTGCGGGTGTACCTCGTTCACGAGCACGGTGCTGAATCGGCTCGGCGACAATTCTTATGTTGGAAATTCGAACGGCGACCCGCACTACAACGACAGTGCGCGCCCCTACAAGGGGGTCCCCATCACACTGCAGGTTCCCAGCCACCTGGATGTGTTCATCGACGAAACCTATTACCTGCAGAAGTCCAGTGCGACGCCAGCGGAGGATCAAAAAGATATCACCGTGCTCGAAGAAGCCGCGGTGCCGCCGCTGCGGTCCGTGCGTGCGGAAACGGTGAAGACCAAAAAGGTGTTCTTTGTGGATTTCAAACGGCCGGGTTCCGGCTCACTGGATGTTTCCGCAACATTCAACGACGACCAGTACTTCAAGAACATCACCAGCAAGCTGGTCGACACGACGATCAAGGATACGGCCGCTCTGGCCGGCACCATCATCAAGGGCGCCAAAGGCATCAGTACGGCGGGCACATTGACAAAAGAGATGATGAAACAGACGCGCGTCGTGGCCTATCGACGGTTCGACATCAACGAGCCCGATTTTGACATGCAGGTCGATGAGTTTGTCCGCGTGCATTTGGCAGATTGCTGTCCGTCGCATTAATTGTTCTGATGAACTGCATCACACCGTTTGTTTGAGGGCACACCGATGACTGCCAACAAAGCTGCTCCCCCGGCGGACGACGATGACAAGCTCTCGAAGGGTCGTGGCAAAAAATCATC
Source organism: Planctomycetia bacterium (assembly GCA_016200145.1). Taxonomy (GTDB): domain Bacteria; phylum Planctomycetota; class Planctomycetia; order Planctomycetales; family Planctomycetaceae; genus JACQFH01. The sequence continues at coordinate 57,393 of JACQFH010000138.1, forward strand.
CGCGAAGCGCCCGAAGCCTGCAGTCAGCAGGAAATCGACCAGGAAGGCCGTTGCGAAGAGCCGGAAAGAAACCGGCCAGAGGAGAGCCGGTAAGAAGACAAGCCGGAAGTCCACGCGAAAAAAGTCGTCGAGCGGCGCGCCGGCGAAAAGTAGGAGCAAGCGTTCATCGTCTGTCGGAACTGCCCAGACGCCGCCGCAGCGTCTCCAGCCTGTCGCAACCGCCGCGGCGGCCGCCGCCTTCTATGACGAGCTCAGCCAGGTCAATGAAGAACTCAGAACTCGCTGGGCGGAACTGTCGCAACAGCGGACCCATGCCGAGGAGGTTTTATCCCGATTCGTCGACTTGCTGAAATCGCATCCGGAAGTCACGGGATTTCACGTGGGGTTGTGGCGGAAGGATAACAAGATCGTCCGGCCTTTAGAGTACTGCATCCAGGTGCACGTCGCTGAGAAACTCGCCAAAGGCGATCCGCGGATGATGCAGGCGCTGCCGCCGGATTTCGATGGAGTTCGGGTCGACGTGCTCGAACGCTCCTACTCGACGGCGATCGGTGTTCGTCAGGGAGTATTATTCGATCCCATTCTAGGTGGCGTCGAGATCCGCAACGAGGGTACGCCCAACCGCTTTGGGACGCTGGGGCTCTGCGTCTTCTCTGAGAGTTCGGGGCGAGCCCCCCATTACCTCACGAATGAGCATGTCGTGGGATCGGGCGGCAGAGTCTTGCAGCCTGCGTCCGGGAACGCATCCGCGGGCGCAAAAGCTGTGATTGGCAGCGTGATCGACAGCGAACGCACCGGATTTGTGGATGCAGCGCTCATCAAACCGTCGGGAAATCGCACATTCGACGTCGGCGTCGCTGGCCCCAACGGGCAGCCCCTGGATGGAGATCTGGTTCCCGGGACACTCACTAAGGCGGACGAACACGTTACTCGCTGTTTCAAAATCGGCGCCATGACGGGAACCGGTCAGGAAGTCGGCATCGTCGAAAACATCAATGAGCACATCAACATCAAGAACTTCGGCTGGATGGACAATCAGATCATCGTCAACCCGATTCCCGGATCATCCGCGCCGCTGATTCAGGAAGGCGACAGCGGATCGGTCTTGATCGCGCGAGTCACTCATCAAAATCGCGAATCGCTGATCGTGGTGGGGCTCGTCCACGCGATGACCGATGACGGCGGAATCGTGGCCTGCCACTTCAGTCGAGTTCAAGAACGGTTTCGAATCAGCTTGTTTGACATTAATCCCGTTTGATCAGTGAGACGAGCGATTGGCGCGGCTGTGGGAGTCGACCGGATGAGATGGATCCAATTGAAAGACCCAGACATGTCCCCCAGGTCTGCAGTTCAAAGCACCCTTTGTCTGGCTGCGCTTGGGCTCCTGATGTCCGGTTGCATGCTTCCCGGAGCGGACAAATGCTGCTGCCGCTGTCCGCCGGATGTCGCGGGAACTGTCGAGACCGGTGGGCCGTTCGCCGTCGCCCGAACGCTTCGGATTCCCGAATCGGGCCTCACGCTGAGCGACGCCGTCGAACGTTCTCTGCGCCCGGGGATCGTCAGCCAGGCGGCGCCGATTTCCGGCAACGGAATCGCCGCCACCACGTTGCCGGTGGGGGCCAGGGACAACGTTCAGGATGATGTGCGGGCGATTCTCGCTCGCAACATCGGCCCGGCTGAGGGTGTCGAGATCACGCCCGAGATCAAGGCGGCGACGACAACCGAGATCGGGAAACGAACGGACAAAATCGTGGAAAAGCTGTTCGGCGACGATCAATCGGAGGAGAGAAACAGCTTCGCCACGAAACTGCAGCTGGCATTGAAGAAGGCAGTTGACGACGGGACGTTCAGGCCTCGAATGGCGTCGGATACTTCGCACATTGCCGAGGTGAATCGCCAGAAGGACCAACTCTACCAGGAGATCCTGTTGACCTTCGTGTTTTCCGACACGCTCGCCTCCGGCGTGCCGGGGGACGACCAGCTCAAACGGAGTCGCGATCGAAGTGCCCGCATTTTTGGGATTTCGGCCAACGACTCGCGCTACGACGGCGTTCTGAGAAACTTGTCGGACGCACGCGATCGAGGCGGCAAATTCGCTCTGGCGGGAGACGCACGCCGCGAAGCGCTGGTCGGCCTTCTGACGCCGCCGAACGGCGAATCGTTGGCGCCTCCTCCTCCCGCCGAGATGATCATTCCTGGTTCGGCACGATCGATCGCTGATGAACTGGCCGTGGTCTTGACGCGTCGAAGCGGGCGACGGCTGATCATCCCGCTGCAGTTCGTCCGTACGTTTCGTCCGGGCGATATCCGCCTCCAGCACGGCGATCAAATTCAGATTGTGCCATTTCCGCAACCGGCAACGGGCAGCGCGTCGGCAGACCAGGCGTCCGGCCTGGTCGGCATCACAAGCTGGTTTTCCAAAGAGGCAGTCGCCTATTCCCTGCCAGACGGCGCAACAACCAGTCTGTGGGATCTTCTCAACGAACTTGAGAATCGCGCGGCGGACGCCGTGATTTTGCGGCGTTACTCGGGCCCGATCGGACCAGACGAATACATCCTGCCGCCTGACGATGCGATGCGACTTTCCAGCATTCCTGTTCGCGACCTTGACTTGGTTCACTTGGACGCGTTTGGTTTGAATTCCCTGACTCAGGCCGGTTCGGCACCATCTGGTGAGAAGTGTTGTGCGATGTGCGGCAAGCCCAAAAACGGCAAAGGACGCAAGTGCTGCAACCCATTTGCCGGCGCCGACCAGCAACTGAAGACTTTGACAGGAGCGAGTGTCGGCGATACCGTTCAGCAGGCAGGGCGTGGCTTCCAGGATGCGGCCGCCGGGTTTTCGAGTCAGATTCGATAAGGCGCACAGCGCCCGGGGCGCACCGTTGCCGCTGACAAATTAGGTTCGACCACGCCTAGCAGCCGCTTCCCGCGCCAACGCGTCGGTCCGCACAGTCCGCTAGCGCGCCCGCAATCTGCGCAAACGCGGCGTGGATTCACGACGCACGGTTGCAACTGGTTCCTGCGTCTGGCAGACTGGTTCTGCAAAACCGCTGCAAACCATCGGGCCGTCTTTCGCAGTTGCATTGCCGGTCAAATGGATTGCAACAGACTGCCCGTAAGCGGCACGCATCCTCCCGTTTCGCAAGCGATTCTCTATGCCCATTTCCTGCGAATGTCCTGAATGCGGCAAACGGCTCAAGGCCGCGGATTCGGCGGCCGGGAAAAAGGCAAAGTGCCCGGACTGCGGCGCCGCCGTGCCGATTCCCGTAAAAAAGAAGCCAAAGCCCAAGTCCGCTGAAGAGAGCGAATTCGATCTTCAGAGTCTTGACATCGACGCCGGAATGGCCGGGCCGGTCGAAGAGGAACAGATCGCCTGTCCGGCGTGCAGCGAGATGATCAATGCAACAGCCGGCAAGTGCCGGTACTGCGGAGAGAATCTGTCGGCACCGCGAAAAAAGAAGAAGGGAAAACGCAGCCGTTCCGGTCCGGGAATACCGGTTTCGATCATTGTCGCCGTCGCGGTCGAGTGCCTCTTTATCTGCTTCAACCTGTTTGCCATCGTCAGAGTGCTGACAATGCCGACTCCCGCGCTGCCGGCGAATCTTCCGCCCGAGCGGGCACAAATTGTGAAGATGGGCAACACGGCGGGTGTGGTCCTCCAGGGAGTTCTGGTGCTCATCGAAGTGGCGATCGCCGTGGGTCTCCTGCAGGGCAAGAACGCGGTCCGCATTCTGGCCCTGATTCTGGACGGCATCGGGGCCGCCTTCTTCGTGATCTGCGGCGGCGTGGGACTGTTCATCGGCATGCAGGCGATGGCTCAAATGCCCCAAGGCCAGGAGGGCATCGGCCTGGCCTTTGCCCTGCTGCTGGGACGGGGGGCGCTCTACCTCATTCAATTTGGCGCACTGCAAACTGCCACGGCACGGGACTTCCTCAGTTCGTGATGTTTGACGCCGGCACGCGCTAACGCTTCAACTTCGCAAGTGATTCTCGATGTCCATTTCCTGCGAATGTCCTGAATGCGGTAAACGGCTCAAGGCCGCGGATTCGGCGGCCGGGAAGAAGGCGAAGTGCCCGGATTGCGGCGGCGCCGTGCCGATTCCCGTGAGGAAGAAGCCGAAGCCCGAGTCTGCGGATGGTGGCGACTTCGATCTCCAGAACCTCGACATCGACGCCGGAATGGCCGGGCCGGTCGAAGAGGAACAGGTCGCCTGTGCCATGTGCGGCGAGATGGTCAAAGCGACGGCCAGCCGATGCCGGTATTGCGGCGAAAATCTGGAGGCGCCGCGCAGGAAAACGGGGAAGCGGTCGAGTTCTTCCGGACCGGGAATGCCGGTTCCCGTCGTGATCGCCTTCATCGTCGAATGTCTGTTCATCGGCCTGAACGGGCTGGGCATTGTCGGAAATCTGATGCAGTCTAACATCCCCGGGGCCGGCGGTTCGCTCGTTCGCATGGGGATCGAGGTTTCCATTGCCGCGGGCCTGTGGCAGAGAAAAAGCTCGGCTCGCATGTCGGCCCTTGTGCTCGACGGGATTGGGATCGTCCTCATGCTGGTGTGCGGCGGATTCCTGCTGGCCATGGGTCAGCAGCCCCAGTTCAAGGCCCAGATTCCACAGGAGATGGGGGCGATCCTGGTCGTTATCCTGGCCGGGCAGATCGTGCTGTACATCACCGAGATTGTTGCCTTGATGACCGGTTCCGCGCAGGAGTACCTTGATCAATAAATTTCGTCACCGCAATCTGGAAACGGCCGCACCCGGTGTCATCATGTCGGCCCGACTCGCGAACGACGATTCATTAGAGACTCATCGTGGCTGAAAACTCCGGACGGAAACGCAGCGTGCGAGGCGTGCCGTCGCCCGAGAAAGTGCGGCAGGCGGCGGCCGAATCTGCAGCGCCACCCGGAAAAAACTCCGGCTGGGCAAAGCTGCTGGGGAACAAGCCCCTGTCGGCCGGCGTGGGGGTGTCGATCGCGCTGGTCACGACGGGGATTGTGTGGTCACTGGCCACGTCGGGGAAACGCGACGCTCGATCGCCCGATGACGATGTCGCAGGGGCGGCCGCTGCGGAATCCCGGCCGACGAACCGCAAGCGGCGCGAGGCCAACGC
>JACQFH010000139.1 GCA_016200145.1 Planctomycetia bacterium
AACGCTTGAACAAGACGCAGGTCGCCGAGCGGCGGCGGCAGGTGTCGGAAAAGGCGAATTCAGGCTGGACGCAGCAGGCGATCGCCGCGGCGCTGAATGCGTCGCAGGCCACCGTCTGCCGCGATCTCGAGGTCTTTAACGCGGAGCTGCGCCAGGAGACGGTCCACAACGTCACCGAGGTGCGCAACAGGCAGCTTTACAAGCTGGAACTCGTGGAAGCCGAGGCCTGGGCCGGCGGCTTCAGCAGTCCCTTTGAAAAGCACGACATGGCGACCGCCCGCCAGTCCGAGTTTTCGCCACAGAGTCAGCTCGGCGGCGCTGAAGGTGACGGTCAGACGCCGCCGGTGCCACCGGCCCCTCCGCCGGAGATTCTTTACACCAATACTTTCTGACGCCGATTGACGAAGAAGGCCGTTATAGCATTGCCTTCAGATCGAGGATCAGCTTGTACGCCGCGAACGTTGCCACGGTGGCGAAGAACAGCCCGATGACGAACAAGGTGATGCGGACCAGCAGGCTGGGGCGAATTTCTTTCGGAAGCAGGATCGTGTTCAGGACCGCCACGTGGCAGCAACTGAAGGCGAGAGCGTAATTGTAGATGCCGCCGGCGATGTCCAGCAGAATTTTCGGATTGCGCAACGAGAGCAGCATCGTTAATCCGACGGCCGCGTAGCCCAGCAGCACACCAAAGTAGAGATGTCTGATTTTTCCCGGATCGAGGCTGTGGAGCGATTTGCTGGCGGTCCAGAAGACGTCGACCCAGCGGCGGACGAACCCGTCAATCGTCGAGGCCATCGACGGCGCCAGCACCAGAAATCCGCAAAACAACGTCATGAACCGGCAGGCAGGTCCAAAGAAATCTCCGCCGATCGCATCGCCCACTCTGTCGGCGGTCATGACCGAACCGGCCCAGGGGTTCTTGAGGATCGTCCCGCGCTCCAGGAATTGAACCGAGAGCATGCTCGGCAAAGCCAGCCCGATAAAGCAGGCGGGCAGCCAGACCATGAGCTGGTCGCGTCGCAAGTGCTTGAGCCAGCCTTTCCAGCGGGCCAGCGACTGCGGATTGATGGGAAATACGGTGCCCACGTGCGAAAGCTGAATGTTCTGACCGCCGACCAGGCTGGGAATCGCCCACACGTGCGAGCCCATGCCCCACCCCTGATCGCGCGTATAATTGCTGAGGGCCGTGTTCGACAGCCCCCCCTGACCGGAAATCGCGACGAGTGCCGAAAGCGTGGCCATCACCGACAGGTCGACCGACGGCAAGGGCCGGCCTTCAATCAGGGCCACGAACACGTTATCGAGCTTGTTTCCGTCGCCCGTCGGAATCTGGCCGAATTTGAAAAAGCCGCTGAAAATCTCGATCCACGTATCCTTGTGCGAAAACCCGACCGCCAGGAACAGGAGAAACCCCAGCACGGCGACGATCTTGAACGTCATGATGGCTTTGAGGCAATTGTAGATCTTGCCTCCAAAAATCAGCGGGATCAGAGAGAGGAGAAAAATGGCGATTGCGAGTCCCAGCAGGATGCCGCCGTGCCGATCCGGATTGGGAATCTCACCGCGTGGCAGGAACGCCGTCACGAGCGGAGTGGCCGCCGACGAAGCCAGGTAGGGCAACACCGATCCGGAATCGAGCAGCAGATACAAAAAGGCCCAGAACATGGGCCCGGGCAGCGTGCGAAACTTTCCAGTGAAGATCGGTTCGCCGGTGTACAGGGTGTAGCGGCTGATCTCGATGTTGTAGAGGACCTGCCCCAGAATGCTGAGCGTTGCCAGCCACAACAGGCCGCCGCCGTAGCGGGCAGTCACCTGAGGTCCCATCAGCCATTCGCCGCCGCCGATCGCCGCGCCCCCCATCATCAGACCGGGGCCCAGGAACTGCCAGGCGTTCTTCCACTGGAATTGCGGCGCTGGCGGGAGTTCGCCGAGGTTCCAGCGCGGCATCTCCGGCGAACCGGGGTGCGGAGCGGTGGTCGAAGATTCGGGAGACTCAGCGAGCGCTTGTGCCATGGGTTGAATTATTTTCCTGGCTGCGGATCAGGGAGTCACAAACTCGTGCTCTCCCGGCCGGACGGTGAGCACGGGGCAGGGGGCCAGCCGCACGACTTTTTCTGCGACCGAACCGAGCAGCAGATGAGCGATCGCCCTGCGGCCATGCGTGCCGATAATGATCAGATCGGCCTGTTCCCGGGTCGCGGCCTGCGTGATCTCTTTGGCCGGATGCCCGTGCAGAAGCAGCAATCGGGACTTCGAGAGACCGGCGGTGGCCAGCACTTGCTCGCATTGCACGCGGGCATGCTGTTCCTGCAGTTCCGCCAGATTGGGGGGAAAATATCCCTCAGCCACCGGAGGCATACCTGCGAGCAGATCGGGTTTTTCGAGCACGTGGCACAACAGGACTTCCGCCTGAAATGCCTGAGAAAAGGCCACGGCATAGCGCAGCGCCACCTGCGAAGCGTCACTGAAATCGGTTGCTGTCAGAATGCGTTTGAGATCGATCATCGGTGAACCTGACTTTACCTGGAATTACGGCTCAATCAATTCATCGTCGGCGAGCCCTACACCATACCCGAATCGCATCAATGGAGATCGTCCGATGCGGTAATCCTTCGCGCACGCTGCACTCGATTCATGTCCTTCAGGTTTCTGTCGCCCACCAAAGGGCCCGGTCTTCGAGTTGCGAGCCTGGGCTTTTTGACGCTGGCTGTTGCGATCGCGGTCTTACAGACTGGCCGCCCGGCGTGCGCCCAGGTTGCGCCCGCGACAGACGACCAGATTCAGCGGGCAATTCAGAAGGCAGTCGGCCGACTGCGAGGCACTTTGCCGAGCTTGCACGGAGGCGAATCGGCAGTCGTCGCCATGGCGCTCATCAAATCGGGGCTGCCGCCCGAGACGCCCGAGATCAAAGCGGCGATCGATTTGATCCTGGAGCGCACGCCGACAGAGGGGTACGTTCCCGGCGCGCACTACGTTTACGAAGCCGGCGTGAGCCTGATGGTGCTGGCCAATGCCGATCCTGTGAAGTACAAGCGACAGATCGAAACGATCGCCCAATTCCTGATTTCCGTACAGCGGACCTGCGGAGCCTGGTATTACTTCAGCCAGGGGGACGGAAATGCCGGCGATACGAGCATTACGCAATACGCCGTCCTGGGGCTGTGGGAGGCGTCTCGCGCCGGCGTCCCCGTCCCGAAGAAAGTCTGGGACAAGGTGGCCGGCTGGCACATCCGCACTCAACAGACCGACGGTGCGTTTACGTATCATCCTCTGGAGAATATCACGGGTGCATTCGGTCAGCCCGGGTCGCACACGATGACCGTTGCCGGAACGGCTTCGCTCCTGGTCGCCCGAATGCACCTTTACCCCGACGCGCGCGACATTGAAGAAGTCAAAACGCGGCGGCGGCGGCGCGGGAAGAAATACGGCCTGCTGGAACCGGCAGTTCCTGCGGCCGAGAACGCCGCCCGCGATACGGTGCAGGCTGACATCGGGTATCGGCCCACGACACGGCTGGCGTCGATCGACAAGGCCGTCAATTCCGGGCGCGACTGGCTCGCGGCCAGATTCACGATTCAACCCAAGGGGAACTGGGACTTGTATTACCTGTACGGGCTCGAACGCCTGATGGCGCTGGCCAATCTCAAAGAACTTGGCGGCCACGACTGGTATGCCGAAGGGGCAGCCCAGCTCTGCCGCGTGCAGGACCCGGGAGGCGCCTGGCACGACGGTTGTGGTGCGGAACCAGCCACAGCCCTGGG
>JACQFH010000140.1 GCA_016200145.1 Planctomycetia bacterium
ATGAGGACGAGCGTGCGGGTCTTCTCGGCCCCCAAGGCAGGTAACTCACCCGCTGAGTACGAAGACGCCCATTGGCCGCGCGAGTCCGGTGAATGCCCGGGCGTGCTGAGTCTGGCGGTCGCTGACGGGGCGACGGAAGCGTCCTTTTCCGGATTCTGGGCACGACTCCTCGTGACAGCGTATGGCCGCGGCCTGCTGACAGAAGCGACGTGGAACGAAGAACTAGCAAGGATTCGGCTGGTCTGGCAGCGTGCTGTGGGACAGAAGCCGCTACCCTGGTACGCAGAAGATAAACTGAGGATGGGCGCCTTCTCGTCGCTGACGGGCCTGACGCTTTCCCCGCCGACGGACAACGATGGCGCAAGTGGCGAATTTCAGGCCGTCGCCATCGGCGACAGTTGTCTGTTTCAGGTGCGTGCTGGCTGGCTGCTGACGTCGTTTCCCTTCGTCAAAGCCGAGGAATTCAATTCGCGGCCGCTGCTGATCTCGAGCCTGGACGGCGCGGCAGATCACGAGATGGCGGCGCAGCGCATGGATGGCGGCTGGCAATCAGGCGACCGGTTCTTTCTGACGACCGACGCACTGGCGTGCTGGGCGCTGCGACTCGTCGAGTCAGGCGTCGACCCGTTCGCACGGCTCCACGAGATTTCGAGTCAAACGGCTTTCGAGGATTTCGTCGCCGAGCAGCGTACCGCGACAGATGCCGATGGATTTCCACTTTTGAAAAATGACGACGTCACGCTGGTACGGTGTGAGGCAATGTAGTCATCTCGCTCCGTCGAAATGGCTACAATAAACGTTACGATGACCTGGCCCACACCGCAGGATTACAACGAAGCGATTCAGAACCCGCGGTTCTGCTTCAGTGACGACGAACTGCGGGCCGGTACGCCGGCGCTGACGCCGCTGGGTTTGCCCAAGCCGATCTCGGGAGCATTTGCCAGCGTCTACCAGATGAACTGTGCGTCGCGGCGCTGGGCAGTCCGCTGTTTTCTGCGGGAAGTTTCGGACCAGCAGTCGCGATACCAGGCGATCAGCGCGGTATTGCGACAGGCCGATCTGGCCTGCACGGTAGGTTTCGAATTCCTGGCACAGGGCATCCGCATTCGCGGCCGGTGGTTTCCGATTCTGAAGATGGAGTGGATCGAAGGCGAGCCGCTCAACACCTACATCGAACGCCACCTGAACAACCCGGCCGCGCTCCGCAGCCTGGCCGGACAGTGGCGCGAGACGCTGACGGCCTTGCGAAAACATGAGATTGCGCACGGCGACCTGCAGCACGGCAATGTGCTCGTCAGCAAGGGGCAGATTCGACTGATCGACTACGACGGCATGTACGTGCCCGCATTGAAGGGGTACGCCAGCCATGAGGAAGGGCATCGCAACTACCAGCACCCGCTGCGCACCGGCGGCGACTTCGGACCGCACCTCGACGCCTTCTCGGGCTGGGTCGTGCTGCTGTCGCTCGCGGCGCTCGGAGTTGACCCGCGGCTGTGGCAGCGGCTGAATGCCGGCGATGAATGTCTGCTGTTCCGCCGCGACGACTTCGAGAATCCGTCGCGCTCGGCCGCGTTTCAGGCGATTCTCGCCGCCCGAACGCCCGAGCTGCGGTCGATCGCGCGGCAATTGAAATCGTTTCTGGCGCTGCCGGCGGCCCAGGTACCGGCACTCGATGCAGCCCCGCTGACCCTCCCTGATAGCAGGCAGCAGTCAGCGCCGCTTCCCGACTGGCTGGCGCACAATCGGCAATCGGGCGCGGCAGAGGTCATGCCCGACCTGCCGGCGCTCGATGAGCCCGATCACGATCCTGATTCGCCTCCGACCGAACCGCTGCTCGAACAATTGACGTTAAATGCCGCAGCGCTCGAAATGTGGGACCAGGTCGATTTCACCGGCGAGCGGGTGGCGGCGGCGACGACGGTTCTGGTCGTGTCGTCGCTGGCGATCGCGTCGATGGTGGGGTTCGTCGCCGCCTGGCTGCCGTTTGTCGCTGGTTCAGTTCTGGCGGTGGCGGTGGCCTGCATCATGGTGTTCGGATACCGTTCGCATCCGTATCACGTCCGGCGCCGCGCGGCCGCCCTGAAGCAGGTCGCTGTGGGTCAGCGGCTCGCGCAGGCCGAAGGCCAGTTGCAGCAGCTTCACGAGGATTACCGTCATGCGACGGCCGAAATCCGCCTGCGGCGGCAGTCTTACTACGCGCTGCACGCGACGCTGCGCAATTCGCTGGCCAGAATCGACGCGCGGCACGCCGCCTCCCGCGAGCAGTGCGAACGCGAGATCCGCGAGCTGGAAGATCGCGAGCTCGACGCGCTCGACGAAATCGCCTGGCAACTGCGGCAGGCCGCAGCCACGGCAACCCAGCGGATCAACCAATCGTTCCTCGAAGAACAATCCGAACTGGACCAGACTCTGCACGAGATGCGGCTGAAGTTCGTCGCCGACTACCTGCGCCAGCACAAGCTGGCCGACGCCAGCCTGGAAGGGATTGGTCCGATCCTGAAAAGCAGGCTCGCCAGCGCGGGGATCGCGACGGCGCTCGATGTCGACTTGCAGCGGATCCGTGCGGTCGAAGGCATCGGCGAAGCGCGGGCTCGCGACCTCGATGACTGGGCCAGGCTGCACCGGGCGCAGGCCGAGACGCTGGCCCCCAAATCACTTTCGCCGCTCGTCCGCGGGCCGATATTGATGAAGTCTCTGTCATTGCGCGACGAGTTGAACGCGCGCAAAGAGGCGACCGAACGCAATCTCGCTCTGAGGCGGCAGAAGGTGAGCGACACGTTCGCCGCCCAGCGGGCCGCGGTCGACCAGAACAGCATTCGCAACGACGACCGTCACGATCGCGAGTACACCGAAGCGTGCTCGCAATACGATCGCGACCGCCAGCGGCTCGCGGGCGAGTTCCACGCCCTGTGGCCCGCGGCGTCGGCCGAGCTGGAACAGTTCCGGGCGAGCCGGCGCAAGCTGGAAATGGCCGTGCAGAGCGTGCGAGGCGACCTCTTGCGCAATCACCGGCAGCAGGCTCTTTTGGCGGCGCTCACCTTCAGGCGCTATCTTGTCCGCATGTTCGGATTGCGCTGACAGCATCGCGGCCAGGACGCTTGTACGTTCGTTGCTGCGCGATTCGGCAATGAATGGCACGAGTGCGCGCACCTGCGGCGGTCGCTGCTTGCGGTTCTGCGCCGCCTGAATTGCCGCAAGCCGATTTTGCAACTTGCGTACGTGGCGTCCCGCAGTTGTCCAGCGATGCGGCATTGGAATTGCGGTTTGACCGGTGTCGAATAGCGCTGCAGGATCTCAATCAGGACGATTGACCGGGAACGAGGGTAGTCGATTGCCGTTTTCTTTCATCGAAGAACTGGGCTTATTCGTCGGCTTGTGTGCTGCCCTGCACGTTTCGGGCTCCAGCCTCGAATTCATCACCCGCCGCGTCGCTGCGATGCAAGCGCGGCGCATGAGTTCGGTGCCGGCGACGACGCTAGCGGAAATCAACCCGGAACCTGCAACGGTCTGACGGCTGTCGCTTCGCGGACCACACCCGCGAGCGGCTGCAGCTTGGACCGCACGTCGTCAGCGCCTGCATCCCGCAGAGACGCTTCGAATTGAGGATGCGAGAATCCGGTGCAGGCGATCAGCCGGGTCGCGCTTTGCGCCTGCCGGATCGCCGTCAATCGTGCCGCCGAAAGCTCGTTCCACGGGTCCACGTCGAAAAAGACGACCGTCGCACGGGCCATGCCTGTTTCTTCGAGAATCTCGATGCCGCGCGCCGCCAGCGCCGCATCCAGCATCTCGCGCCAGGCACGATCCGGAGAGATCACCGCGGCAGGTCCGTGCGCTGCGGAGCGTTCCGGCCCCCGGTGATAGTCGAAGTCGAAAATCTCGGTGCGCGACGCCGTGAGGGGCAGGGGGCCATCCGCGGTTGGAGCGCGAGCCGATGAACCGGCCGGGGGTGCGACTTGGCGGGCCTCTGCCCGCGCACGAAGCAGGGCCAGCTCGTGCTCGAACCTCGAAGCAAACGATGCTGCAGGAACACGCACAGCCAGCGGCCAGATCGAACGGGACCGCCCGTCGGAATCACACCACGGACCGAAGCAGCAGATGATGCGGGCCCGGGGAAATTGCGCAATTAGCGAGTTGACGTCGGCAGTCGAATACTCGTCGGGCCAGGCCTGCAGGACGACGATCATGTCGGGATGAAGCCTGGCGCCGGTCGTCGGCTCACACAGCTCAGGCACATCGGCCGCGCGGCCGAGCGCGGCACGCCCCACAGCATTATGGATCGTCTCGACGATCGGCTCGAATTGGCCAGGGCGTGGGTCGCCGAGCAGGACGATATCAGGCGATGGTTCCACCATGTCGGGTTACCGGCGGACTGACGTCCGCCGCTCGCCGGGGGTCGTCAGCTGCGTGAGCCGGCGAATTTGACCGCCAGGAACCGCAGGATATCGCGAGACGAGATGATCCCGACGGCGATGTTCGCCGAATTGACGATCGGCAGGTGCCGGTATCCGCCGAGGTCCAGAGCCTGCAGGACGAAACCGATGGAATCGGTTTTGGTGGCCGTCGCGGGTGATGCGGTCATGAAATCGACGACGGGCCGCGAGAGGTTTTTCGCGTCGAGCGAGACTTTGTTGAGCGCGTCGCGTTCCGAAAACACCCCCAGCAGGTTCGCGTTTTCTTCGACCAGCACGCAGCCGATGTGCCGGGCGACCATCTCGGCGATCACGTCGCGGACGGGCGTATCGGGCTTGACGCAAACCGGCTCGCGCGGGCAGAGGACGTGGATCGGGTGGCCGGTGATGCTCTGCTCGACTTCGTTGCCCTGCGATTCGAGCCACCACAGCGAACCGCCGCAATCCTGGCACTCGTCGGCGCCGGGAACGTTTTCGTGGCCGCAATCGGGGCATTTCATGGCGGGTGCTTTCCCAGGGACCGTATCGTGCAAACTGTCAGGCTCGAAAGCCTGACCTATTCCACCGTCCACGTGTCGCCGCTGTTGTACAGGGCGTCGAAATCGCCTGGACCCTTCTTCTTGATTTCAGCGTCGATCTGTTCGGTGACCCGCTGGTCGTAGATCGGCGCTGCGACGTCGCGGAAGATCCCCATCGGCTCCGGAAATTCGGGGTGCCGCATCCGCGACAGCAGGAACGCCAGGCTCGGTTCCGACGCTTTTTCGTCGTGGAACAGCAGGTCGTCTTCGTTGATTCCCTTGCCGACTTCGACAATCTCGGGGTGCATTCCGTTCAGTCGAATCCCCTTCTTCACGTCTTTGCCGAACACCAGCGGCTTGCCGTGTTCGAGGTACAGGATGTGGTCGGCCTTGATCGTTTTGTCTGAGGCGTACAGGAAGGCTTCGTGGTTGAAGATATTGCAGTCCTGATAGACCTCGACGAACGCCGTGCCTTCATGGTGGGCAGCCCGTTCGAGCACAAACGTCAGGTGTTTGATATCGACGTCGACCGAGCGGGCCACGAACGTCGCTTCCGAGCCGATCGCGTAGCACAGGGGGCTCAACGGATTGTCGATCGAGCCGACGGGCGTGCTGTAGGTGATCTTGCCGACGGGGCTGGTCGGGGAATACTGCCCCTTGGTGAGTCCATAGATGCGGTTGTTGAACAGCACGACTTTCAGGCCCATGTTGCGGCGCAGCATGTGCATCAGGTGGTTGCCGCCGATCGACAGGGCGTCGCCGTCGCCGGTGATGACCCACACCTGCAATTCCGGGCGGCTGACTTTCACTCCCGAGGCAATCGCCGGGGCCCGGCCATGGATGCCGTGAAACCCGTACGTGTTCATGTAATAGGGGAACCGGCTGGAACAGCCGATGCCCGACACGAAGACGAAATTCTCGCGGGGAATGCCCAGGGTCGGCAAGACCTTTTTCATCTGGGCCAGAATGGAATAATCACCGCAACGCGGGCACCAGCGGATCTCCTGATCGCTGGCGAAGTCCTTGGCCGTTAGGACGGGCAGGGACGTTTTCACGGCGTCTGTACTCATAGTGTTATCAGCCTTCAAGCGTTTCGTCGATTTTGCGGACCAGCTCGTGCACGAGGAACGGCTTGCCCTGAATCTTGTTGTGCCCCTGGGCGTCTACGAGATACTTCGCGCGAATGAGCAGCCGCAACTGCCCGGTATTCAGCTCCGGAATCAGGACCTTCTCGTAATTCTTGACGATCTCTCCCAGGTTGCGCGGGAAAGGATTCATGTACCGGAGGTGGGCGTGGGCCACCGACTTCCCCTGCGCGATGCAGTTTTCGACGGCCGTCCGCACGGCGCCGAACGTCCCGCCCCAACTGAGGACGAGCAGCTTGCCTTTGGGTGGGCCTTCGACCTCCTGCAACGGGATGTAATTCGCAATCCCGGCGACCTTGTTGCAGCGGTTCATCACCATTTTGTGATGATTGTGCGGGGAGTAGTCGACGTTGCCTGTCACGTCGGCCTTCTCGAGGCCGCCGATGCGGTGCTCGAGGCCGGGTGTGCCAGGGATCGCCCAGGGCCGCGCCATTTTCTCGTTCCGCTTGTACGGGAGGAACTCGGGCTCCCCCTCGCCATTGCCGTTCGAAGCATGTCCGTTCTCTTCGGTTGCAAACTGACCGGGCGACGCCGCCCCGTGCGGATGCACGACCGAAATCGGCGCAAGGTCCGAAAACTTCGGTATCCGCCAGGGCTCGGCCCCGTTGGCGATGTATCCGTCGGTCAGGAAGATGACCGGAGTCATGAACTCGACGGCGATCCGCACTGCTTCCTGCACGAGCGTAAAGCAATCTCCGGGGCCACTCGCCGCCAGGATTGGCAGCGGGCTGTCGCCGTTTCGGCCGAACATCGCCAGGAGCAGGTCGGATTGCTCAGTCTTGGTCGGCAGCCCCGTGCTGGGCCCGCCGCGCTGCACGTCGATAATGATCATCGGCAGCTCGGTCATGAACCCCAGGCCCATCGCCTCGCCTTTGAGGCAGATGCCCGGACCGCTGCTGGCGGTGACGGCAATATTTCCGGCGAACGCGGCGCCGCATACGGCCGACATGGCTGCGATTTCGTCTTCGGCCTGAAACGTCTTGACGCCGAAGTTCTTCATATTCGAAAGCTGGTGCAGGATGTCGCTGGCCGGCGTAATGGGATACCCGGCGTAAAACAGCGACTTGCCGGCGAGCTTCGCCGCCGTCACCAGGCCCCACGCGGTGGCCTCGTTTCCCGCGATTTTGCGGTACGTTCCCGGTGCCAGCCTGGCGCGCGGCACCTGATAGTGCGTCGTAAACGCTTCGGTCGAAAAGCCGTAATTGCTGCCGGCCCGCAGGGCCCGCAGGTTGGCTTCAAGCACGTCGGGCTTCTTCTTGAATTTGTCGTTGAGGAATTGCACGGTCGGTTTGCTGTCGCGATCGTACAGCCAGTAGACCAGGCCCAGCGCGAAGATGTTGCGGCTGCGGTCGACCTCTTTCTGCGAGAGACCGAGACCGGCGACCGCGTCGCGATTGAGGCGCGTCATCGGCACGCGATGAATCGTGTACTTCGAGATCACCTCGTCGGATTCGAGAGGGTTCGTCGCGTAGCCAGCCTTCTGCAGGTTCCCCTTGTCGAATTCGTCTTCGTTGACGATCAGCGTTCCGCCGCGGCGCAGGTCGCCCAAGTTGGTTTTCAGGGCCGCCGGATTCATCGCCACCAGCGTGTCGACCTCGTCGCCCGGCGTGAAGATGTCGTGGCTGGAAAAATGGAGCTGAAAACCGCTGACTCCGGCGAGAGTGCCGACGGGCGCTCGGATTTCGGCTGGAAAATCGGGAAGCGTGCTGACGTCGTTGCCGAAAACCGCCGAGACATTCGTGAACAATCCGCCGACGAGCTGCATGCCGTCGCCGCTGTCGCCGCAGAACCGGATGACAACCGATTCGACCTGTTCCAGCTTCTTATCGGGATGCGGCTGTGCCGCGACAGCTTCCGTCGAAGACATACGAACGTTAACTCCTGGCACGCGGTGTGCGCGATTGGCCGCTGGCACGACAGATTGCGCCGCGGTTGCGGATACGGGGGTGGCTGGCCTGGGGGTGGGACACGGGCATTATGCCCCTTCGCGATCTCTCGCTCTCAGCAGGGCACGGGGGGCTGAATTGTAGACCGCTTTCGGAAAATGCTCAACGAGAAAATGTACGACGGATTTGACGTCGACGATGCCGACCGGCGAACCCGACGCGTCGACGACGGGCAGACGGCGGTAGCCCCCTTCGTCCATCAGTTGGATGACCGTCATCATCTTGTCGTCAACCGTCACCGTGCGCGGCCGAGAAGTCATCACGGTCGACAGGGGCTGGTCCAGCGACTTCCCGACCGCCAGCAGCTTCAGCAGGTCGCGTTCGGTAAAGATGCCGATCAGTTTGCCGTCGCGGCAGACCATCGCGCTGCCGTGACTGTGGGCGCGCATCTGGCGCACCGCTTCAGCGATCGGCTGCTCGCCCTGCAGCACGGGGACTTCTTTGGGGTCGAGCCGCCCGACGCGCGTGTTGGTCAGCAACTCACGCAAAAACACGATGCAAAATCCTTGTTTTGATACGACGTACTGTCCTCAAAGTCATTGTTACAGTTTTGAACGATCTTGGAAAGCGTTGATCGTTAAAAAACCGATAGTTTGCCCGGCCAGCGCAGATTTCGCGTTCGGCACTGCCGTTTGAGTCGAATTTCGAGGACGTCGGCGCACCGGAACTGCTTGGGAATTCAGCAGGTTAGCTCGTTCTGTCCTGCCTTGCCCGATTCCGAAAAATCTGCGATAAGGCCGCTCCGATTCGTCGGTGGGGCCGCGCCCGAGCGCCCCGGTTGGGGACTCGCTCCACCAGTCAGATGGCGGCGACATCAACTCTGTCTATTCTCATTGCGAACGTTGTGCTCGAGCCCCTTTCCGAACCGATTCGCAGGCTGCTGTTCGAGCTGAGACTGTGCTCGCTACGGGACCTGCGCCGCTGCCGCAGGCTTGTGCGCGCCATGACGCACGACTTGCCCGCCTTCGATTCGGTGTGGCTCGATGCGCTCGTTCAGATTGGGCGGCTGACCCCCGACCAGGCACGAATTCTCGAATCCCGCGACCCTGCGGCAATCCGCATCGGGCCCTGCGTTGCAGTCAAACCGATTGGTGGCGGCTCGTTCGGCCGCACGCTCCTGGCCCGCCCCGCCGAAGGGGGCGAATTGTGCGTAATCAAGCAGTTGAATGCGTCCGACCGGCTCACCGCTGAAACCGTCGAGCGGCTCGAGGAATTCATCGACGCGGTGCGGGGGTTCGATCATCCCGCGCTGGTCGCGCCGAAGTCGTGCTTCCGAGTCGATCACCAGATTGTGCTCGTCAGCCGATACGTCGCCGGGCCGCACTTGGGCGAATTAGTTGTGCGGCGCGGCCGGTTTCCGGCGGCCGTCGCGTGGGAGATCGGTCGGCAACTGGCCGAGGGGCTCGATCGCCTCGCCCAGCGCGGCCTGACGCACGGCGACATTCGGGCGGCCAACGTGCGCCTCACATTGGCAGGCGCCGCAGTCCTCGTCGACGCGGGTATTCGCCAGGCGCTCGACCCCGTGCTGACCATGCACTCGGGCCTTGCCCCGGAACGCTATGATGGCGTCGCGCCCGAGCTGATCGGCGTCGGCGGCCAGCCGTGCGTGGCAACCGACGCTTACGCGCTCGGGTGCCTGCTCTGGCAACTGCTGGCCGGGCGGCCTCCTTTTCCGGGCGGCGACCCGCTGATCAAGCTGGCCGCACACCAGACCCGCACAATCGACGACGTTCGTCGCTGGGCGCCCGACACCCCCGATCTGCTGGCGCGAGGCATTGCGCGCATGACATCGCGGAAGCCGGCCGATCGACCGCAGCGGTTTTCCGAGCTGCTCGAATACTGGGGTCCGCCGAGCCGCGCGGGGCGCCGCCGGCTTGCCCAATTCCGTCGCCGATTCGACGCGCCGGCCCGTAGCG
The DNA here is from genome assembly GCA_016200145.1 of Planctomycetia bacterium. Classification (GTDB taxonomy): domain Bacteria; phylum Planctomycetota; class Planctomycetia; order Planctomycetales; family Planctomycetaceae; genus JACQFH01. The sequence continues at coordinate 9,935 of JACQFH010000140.1, forward strand.
TCTCCGAACGCCGGTCCCTTTCGGCGCCCACACGCTGGCTGTTTGTCGCGGCGACCCTGTTTGCCGTTTCGGGAGGAATTGCGACTCTTGTCCACGAGGGCGCGCGCAACGTCGCACTGGCCTGGGCCTCGGGAATTTCGCAGAAGCTGCGACAAAGCGAGTCAATCGAGAGTGCGGGTGTCGAACGGCGTGCGCACAACCCGGGCGCGAGCGCTGCCGCCGATTCCGACGAAGCGCTATCGCTCCTCCCACTGCCGCAGCCCGATCGTCACGGGAACATCAATCTCGAATCGGCTGGCCCGTATCGCGCATCCGACATCAACGTCGTCGGCGAACTGACGATTGCGGGAGGCGAGGCGGCAAGCGCCACGATCATCGTCGACGACCAGCCGTTCAAACTCTGCGCAGAAACCGTGCGGATGAAAAATGTGCGAATCGTTACGTCGTCCCGAGCCGCGCGTCGCGCCGTCGACCTGCGGGCGCTCGTCCGCATCGAATCGCAGGGGCTGATGGTTGAACGCTGCGTCTTCGATTCGGGCGACTCCCGCGACAAGACGCACGACTCTTTCCCGCCCGGTTTTGCCCCTCCCACGGGACCTGCGCTGATCGCCTGGAAGCTGCTCGACACGGCCGACCAGCGCGGCGGCACGGGGATGATTCGCGATTCCCTGCTGTTCGGCGATGGGCCGGCCGTGTACCTCGCCCATGCCGTGCGGCAACTCACCTGCGACAATGTGCTCAAATCCGGCCCCGGCCCGCTGGTGCAACTGGCGGCTGCACCCGCGGCGAAATCGAAGACCGTACTGAAGCTGTCGCATTCGACGACCCGCGCGGCGGGGGCGATCATCCGCTGGGTCGTCCCCGGTGAGGAGGCCCTCAAGAGCGGCTCACCCGCGCGCCTTCGCGGTTCGATCATGATCGAAGCCAGCGACTGCGTGTTCGACGTCGCCTCGCCGCGCGCCGCGCTGGTCGAACTCGCCGGTACAGGTTCAGAGCCCCGCCCCGAGTGGCTGCAAGCCGTGCAGATGACTGGAGAAGGCTCGGTCACGCGCCCGTCCGTGGAAACGGCCGCCTGGGTTTCCACCGCCGACGGCCGTCTGACGCCGCTTGAAGGGACTGCCCTCTCGCTGGAAGGGCTGGTTGCCGGCGACTTCCACTTCACGGGAGCCTCCGCCACCCGGGTGGTTGATTGCGAAGTTCACGATTCGGAAACTCCCCGCCGCTCGCCGCACCCTCCTGGCATTCGCGCCGGCGAATCGCCGCGATAGATCGGCGCTCAGAATCTCGAACTCCGTGTTTCGAATTCCGTCGGAAGCCAGCCGGTTCCTGACGGGCGAGGTTCTCAAGAAAGGGATGCCCGCGCTGGACGCGAGACGATTGACAGCTTAGGTTGGTGGTCGTTTCGAGTTGCCCTCATTCGTTCCAAGAGAATTTGACGTTGCCATGCCCAAAACTCTGTTGGCGATTGGTGCGCATTACGATGACTGTGTGTTCGGAGTGCCAGGAATTCTGCTGCAGGCCGTGGCGAAACACTATCGGGTCGTGATCCTGTCGCTGATCGGGGACTATGCGAACTGGCAGCCTGTCGCCGGCCGGCATCACGAACTGCTGGTGAAGACGACCGAAATCTCGCAGATGTACGGCGTCGAGATGCGCTATCTCGATTTCCAGTCGCACCTGTTCGACGTGAATTCCGAAACGAAGCGGGCCGTTGCGGCGTCGGTTGACGACATCGCGCCGGACCTGGCCCTGATGCTCTGGCGGAATGACCATCACGACGACCACGTCGTGGCCTCGCAATTGAGCGGCATCGCCCTGCGGCACGCCGGGCAGATCCTCAACAAGCGTGGTTCGAGAGGTCCGTCGCGGATCTACCTGTACGACAACGGTCCGCGGCACACGATCGGTTTCGAGCCCGACACGTTTGTCGACGTCAGCGACGTCTGGCCGCAGGCCATCGAATGGCTCGGCAAATTCATGGCCGTCGTGCGAAACGAGCCCTACAAACCGGGCGAGCTCGACGCGGCCCAGCAGACCAAAGAGGCCATTGCGCTGTACCGCGGCAAAACGTGCGGCGTGAAATTCGCTGAAGCGCTCAAGGCGATGAATGTTGAGGTGCGGGATATTCTGTAGGGGCCGGTGACATTCACTTGGTACGGCGGAACGCCGGGATGGCCAGCGTGATCAGCACCACCAGCGCCGCGACGCTGATTCCGGCGCCCCAAAAGAACGACGCCGGTCGGTAAATCCAGGTCACCGTGTGTTGTCCTGCCGGCACCGCGACTCCGCGCAGCATGCCGTCCACCACGACACCCGCGGTGGGACGGCCGTCGACCTCCACCTGCCAGCCGGGATAATCCAGGTCGGTGAGCACCAGCGTTCCCCCGCGTTCCGAGACGGCGTCGATTTCGACTCGCTGCGGTTGGTATTTCACGATTCGCGGACGGGGGCCGGTTTCGTTTTCCAGCCACGCCGCGCGGCCGCGCGATCCCTCGAGTTCGTAGACCAGCAGAATCTGCTGCGAGCCCACAGCCAGCGGCCCATTGAGGCACTCATCGGGGCCGATCCACAACAGCGAGACGGGCCAGACCTGCCCGTCGAGTTCGGTCAGGCTGAGGATATGTGTGACGCCCATCCGCTGCAGCCAGTCGAGCTGCCCTTTCGTGGGCAGGCGATCGCGAAACGGATACGGCTTCTGCAAAGTCAACCGCGGATCGAAGTATTGCGCGGGGCCCAGGCCGAGATAGACCGGCAAAGTTCCCGCCCCCACGAGCGACGGCACGCTGTAGGCCTCGCTGAACATTCTCACGGGTTCCGTCGGGTTGGCGGCGTTCCTCGCGTACATCGGGCTTTGCGCAAGCAACTTCACAGGCGGGTTCTCCACCGGTTCGGCGTCGTGGACCATTTCCGCCACCCACATCAGGTCGATTGCCGTCACGATGAAGATGGCAGCCGCGTACAGTGGCCGAACCAGCGGTTTGAACCGCTGCCCCACGGCTTGAAAGCCGGCGCCGGCCAGGAGGGCAGCGGCCAGCGTCGCCACGATCCCGTAGCGCCCCGGCCCCTCGAAAAAACTGAACCCCGGCAGATGGCGCGTCACGGGCAGCAGCCACCCCGGCATGTAGAGAATGGCCGCGATTCCGATCGCCAGCCACGCAAACAGACGGCGGTTTCCGTCGCGCCACGCGCCCCACAGGCCGACGGCCATGAAGGGCAGCGGCAGCATTCCGAAATACAGATGGGCATCCACACGGTTTGGCGGCCGCTGTTGCGGATCGTGCGGCGGATCGTGAAGCGCCGCGAAGGTTTCGCGGTCGGGATACCAGGCCCACGGGGCAACCACTTGCGTCAGGTATCGCGGCGGAACGGCGCCATAGGCCGGATCGTGCCCCTCATCCGTTCCCGCGCGCTGGCTCAGGTTCTTGAGCTCCCACGTGGGCAAGAGCTGCATGGCGGCCAGCACGTATGAACCGGCGATCGCTGCGAGCAGCCACGACGAAATCCGCAGCGCGCCGACGGAGGGCGCCACATCCTGTTCCTCGGGCTGGCGGAACCAGAGCCTGAGCGGCACGTAGATCACAATCAAGAGGTGCGTCAGGAACGCGATGAGAAAATGTCCGGCCAGCAATTGCACGGCCAGCGTTCCCGCCAGCGCCACCAGCCAGCGCGAATTCCGCTCCTGCAGGTACGATTCGACGAACCACAGTGCCCAGGGCAGCCACGCCCCGGTCACGATCGTCCACTCCAGCGAGATGCGCGGCGGAAACCAGCCGTAGGTGTAGATCAGCGCCGTGAAACCGGCCGCCATCGGGACGAGCCCCATCCGCCGCGCCAGAAGCCAGCATCCGACAAACGCCAGGCTGTAATGGAACAGTACGCTCGCGTTACAGGCCGTGTTGAGATCCAGCCAGCGATACAGCGCCAGATTGACCGGATACAGCGCCCCGGTCTGGCTCTCGGCCAGTTGCGGATAACCGTTGCCGATCCGATTGTTCCAGAGCGGCAGCGTCCCTTCTCGGAGCCGCTCGGCATAGAACGCCTTTTGCGGCAGATAATAGGCGTAAACGTCGCCTCCGATCAGCCCGCCCCCCTGCCACAGCCCGGGCCAGAACACGGCAGTCAGCGCCACGGCGGTTGCCGCGACGAATGCCGCGCGCAACACAAGATCGAATTTCGGTTCAGGCGGGCCGCCCGGGGAACGAGGCCGCAGCGCTGGGAGCTGGTCGGGCACGAAAGACTCCACAGTCGCGCCACGCGAACAAGCGCGTGCTACTTCTTCTTACCCTTCTTCGGGGCTTCGTCGTCTTCGACTTCCAATACTTCTTCTTCAGCGCCGAAGTCTTCTGCGGCCTTGCCTTCGGATTCGTCGGTAACGACCTCACCCGTAACGGCGAATTCGTCGGGCGGGCCCTCGTCGACTTCCAGATTGGGATCGGTCGAAAATTCCGACCGGCATGGCAAACAGCAGCAGCCCGATGAGCAAGAGCATCACGCACAGTATCTTGTGAATCACTGTTTGCCCGCCGGCGTAATTTACAAACGCCATCACCATCAGAATCATCATGAGCGCACCGGGAATGGCGCCCACCAGCGATGTGAGAATCAGGCCGTTTCTGCTCACGACGAGACCTATTTACGGGAGTTGTTCAGCGGTTTTCGCGGTACGTTTCCCAGCTCAAATAGCCGACGATGGCCGAAGCGACCAGCAGCATGATATCGAGCGTCAGGCTGTACCCCGCGAAGGGAAAATTCACGGACAGATCGAGGATCGACAGCAGTGCCACCAGACCGGCGACACCCATCGAACCGAATACCATTTTCTTGATCATTCGCGCAACTTCGGCCGAATTACGGGAGAATCCTGGGATTTGACGGCCCGAAAATGGGGCGCTCATTCCAGTATAGGGTTGATCCGGGACTGGAATCCAGCCCGGATTTGAGAATTGGCAGGTGACCTGACGACACCCCGTTGCCGGCGGTACAAATCGCTTAACCCGGAGCCGGGCACCGCCGCGAAAAGCGGTGGTCCGACGGCGTTTTCGGGCGATGCGACGCGTCTTCCAAACGAAGTTGATCTGTGCGGCGCGCCGTCGCCGTTGGCTCCGGGTTAAACGAATACCGCCTGAAGGCGGTACTAAGAACGCGAGAACAATTCGACAATGTGGCCGTCGGGGTCGTAGCACCACAATTGGTGGCAACCGTCGGGACGCAGCCCTGTGCCGCGGACCCGGACCCCGGCGGCGCGTAACTGATCGGCGGCCGCCTGAAAATCGGGCACTTCGAAGGCGTAATG
>JACQFH010000098.1 GCA_016200145.1 Planctomycetia bacterium
CCTGCGCGATCCGCGGCCGCTGCTGGCGGTGGGAGTCGAGGCCGTCATTGAGCTTGCCGACAGCGAATCATTTGCCAGATTGCCGCGGGAACTGATTCACTGCCGATTTCCACTCTGCGATGGCGGCGAAAATCCACCCTGGCTGCTCCGGCTGGCGGCCGAGACGGTCGCCGCTCTCATCCGGGAGAGAGTCCCCACATTGGTCGCCTGCGCGAGCGGGCTCAGCCGGTCGGTTTGTGTCACGGCCGGTGGCGTCGCGCTGGCCGAAGGATTGTCTCTGAAAGACGCGCTCGTCACGGTCGTTGGAACCGGTCACGCCGACGTGTCGCCCGGACTCCTGGCCCAATTCGGCGAATCGCTCAGCCGTTGAAACGCAGCCGGGATTTGCGGCCGATTTGGAACCAGAGACCGTGCCCGGGGACGGCCGCATTGCGCCGCGGATGATTGCCGCCGGACGCGCCGCTCGTTAGGCTGAATTGCGCGTACGTTTCCCCTCTCGACGGATTTCCGCACGGAACTCACGGCACCGGTCGCAAGGATCGTGGCATGTCTCGGGCGCTCATCATTGACGGCAATCCCACGCAAGTGGCGTCCCTGACACGGGCCTTGCAATCGGCCGGGATTGACGTCGAAATTGCGGCCGAAGCCGACTGGGCGGCTGGACGGGTGGACGCGGGCAAATTCGACCTGACGATCACCCCCGGTTCGAATTTTGCGCAGCTCGTCGATCGCTGTGCCGAGGAACGTGCCCAGAGGCAGAGCACCGAGGCTGCGCTGCTCGATGCTGAGGCCATGTACCGGTCGTTCGCCGAAGGGTTGCCGATCAACCTCATCTGCAAAGATGTCGATAGCCGGTTCCGGTTCGCCAATGGCCCATTCTGCCGCGAGCTCGGCAAGACCTTGAACGAAATCGTCGGTAAGACCGATTTCGATTTCTTTTCGAAAGACCTCGCCGAGAAATACCAGGCCGACGACCGGCACGTGGTGACGACGCGCGAAGTCATCCAGATGGTAGAAGAGCACCGGCTGCCCAACGGCGAGCGGCATTATGTCGAGGTGATCAAGGCCCCCGTGTACAACGCCGCCGGCGCCGTTGCAGGAATCCAGATCGCCTTCTGGGACGTGACCAGCCGCAAACGGGCCGAGCACGAGCTGCAGGAGAGCGAATCAAGAAATCGGGCAATCCTGCAGGCAGCCCTCGATTGCATCGTGACGATCGACCAGGATGGCAAGATCATCGAGTTCAACCCGGCCGCCGAAGCGACGTTCGGCTTTCGGCGCGACGAGATCATGGGAAAAGACCTCGCCGAGAACCTGTTTCCGCCCCCCAGCCGCGACCGGCACCGCGACGCGATCGACCGTTACGGCAACCTGGGCGAAATGGGCTCGATGCTCGGCAAGCGCTTCGAGCAGACGCTGATTCGCAAGGGGGGCGAGCGGTTCACCGCCGAGATGGCCATGCAGCCGATTCCGCTGGAAGGGACGACGGTCTTCACGGTTTTCCTGCGAGACATTACCGAGCGGAAGCGGGCCGAAGAAGAGATCAATCGCAAGAACCGCGATCTCGAGACGTTGCTGTACGTGACGAGTCACGATCTGCGCGAGCCGCTGCGGGCAATCCACAATTTCGCGAAACTCGTGTGCGAGCGCAATGCAGCGCAGCTCGACGCGAAGGGGCAGGATTTTTTGAAACGCGTGATGCGCGGCGCCGAACGGCTCGACCGGCTGCTCGAAGACGTGCTCACGCTGTCGCGGGCGCAGCGCTCGGTCGACCCGACTCAGGAAGTGGCGCTCGATGCCGTCGTCACCGACGTGCTGCAGCAGCTCGAATCGCGGATCGAGCGGACGCGGGCCCGCGTCACCGTCGCACGCGATCTTCCGCACCTGGCCGCCGACCGCCGCTGGGTTACGCAGGCCGTCTACAACCTGGTGGCGAACGCACTCAAATTCACGCGCGACGGTGAACCCCCTGACGTGGAAATTGTTCCGTACGAAGCAGACCCCGACGGGCCCTCGGGAGAAGGCCTGATCGTCCGCGACCGCGGGCCGGGCGTTCCCCTGGGTTACACGGAACGCATTTTTCAACTCTTCCAGCGGGCCGTGGGACGCGAAGTCGAGGGGACCGGCGCCGGGCTGGCGATTGTGCGCCAGATCGCCGAACGGCACGGTGGATCGGCCTGGGTCCGCCCGCGCGACGGGGGCGGCTCAGAATTTGTCGTGACGTTTGGAACGAGTGTCGTTTGAGGTTCGGTCCCCAACAACGTTCACAACTCGAATTTCATGCAACGCCAACTGATTCGCCTGCTGCTGATCGAAGACAGCCCGGATGACGCCCTGCTCATCCAGGAGCTGCTCGCCGACGCGCGCCAGACGGAATTCGAAGTGCACCATGCCGACTGGCTGCGGCTGGCGCTCGAACGGCTGGCCCAGGGTGAGCTCGACGCCGTGCTGCTCGACTTGCAGCTCCCTGACAGCCGGGGGCTCGATACGTTCCGTTCGGTGCAGAAGGCGGCCCCCGGTTTGCCGGTTGTGGTCCTGAGCGGCTTCGAAGACGAAACGACCGCGCTGACGGCCGTTCAGGAGGGCGCGCAAGATTATCTGGTGAAAGGGCACGTCTCGACGCCCGTGCTCGAGCGCACGGTGCGCTACGCCATCGAACGCAGTCGCACCAGGAAGGCCCTGGCCGATCGGAACGCCGAGCTCGAACGGGCCAAAGAGGCCGCCGAGGCTGCCAACCGTGCCAAGAGCTCGTTTCTCGCCAGCATGAGCCACGAGATCCGCACGCCGATGAACGCCATCATCGGCATGACCGATTTCGTGCTCGATACGGCCCTCTCGCCCTTGCAGCGCGAATACCTGAAAATCGTGCAGGAATCGGCCGAGTCGCTGCTGGCCCTGATCAATGACATCCTCGATTTTTCGAAGATCGAGGCGGGCAAACTCGATCTCGAAGAAATCGAATTCAGCCTGCGCGACAGCTTTGGCTGCACCCTTAAGTCTCTGGCGGTCCAGGCGCATCGCAAGGGCCTCGAGCTGATTTCAGACATCGGGGCCAGCGTTCCCGACAAAGTGATCGGAGACCCCACGCGCTTGAGACAGGTGCTCGTCAACCTGGTGGGCAACGCCATCAAGTTCACTCAGGGGGGCGAAGTTCTGGTGCGCGTCCGGCCCGAAGAACAGCGCGGCGACCAGTTGCTGCTGCACGTGGCCGTCAGCGACACGGGGATCGGCATTCCGCAGGCGCGCCGCGAAAAGCTGTTTCAGGCGTTCGAGCAGGTCGACAGTTCGATGTCGCGCAAGTTCGGCGGAACGGGACTGGGGCTGGCGATTTCGTCGCGAATCGTGACGCTGCTTGGCGGACGGATCTGGTTCGACAGCGAAACCGGACAGGGAAGCACGTTTCACTTTACGGCGAACATCCGGCCGGCCGCGGGGGGGCTGCCGGCGTTCCCGGTTGAGGCGCTGGGCCTGCGCGGCGCGCGGGCTCTGATTGTCGAAGACAACGCCACCTATCGTCGGACGCTCGTCGAAATGCTGACGAGCTGGGACATGCTCGTGTCAGCCGCGCCCGATGCGCGAAGCGCCGTCGAACTGCTCGAGGCGCAGCACGCCACCGCTCCGCAATTCGTCGTCGTGCTGATCGATGCCGACATGCCACAGATCGACGGGTTTGCGCTGGCCAGCGACATCGTGAACCGCTTCCGGCGGCAGGTCGGGCACACCGTGATGCTGCTCACTTCGGGCGATCGATCGAGCGACGTCAGCCGCTGCGAAAAGCTGGGGCTCGACGCCTACCTCATGAAACCGATTAACCAGTCGGAGCTGTTCGACACCCTGATGGATGTCTTTCACGGGCACCGCGGCGAGACTCCGCTCGAGAAGGCCGACGAGGCGCCCGCTGCGGCGTCGGGCCTTAAGATCCTGCTGGCCGAAGACAGCTTGTACAATCAAAAACTGGCCGTGGCCCTGCTCGAGCGCAAAGGGCACCAGGTCGTCGTCGCCAACAACGGGGCCGAAGCTGTGGGGCTCGTGAGATCGCAGCCCTTTGACCTGGTTCTGATGGACGTGCAGATGCCCGAAATGGACGGCCTGGAAGCGACGCGGGTCATCCGCGAGCGCGAGCTGCAGACGAAAATCCGAGTGCCGATTGTCGCGATGACCGCACAAGCCATGCAGGGCGACCGCGAACGGTGCCTGGCCGCAGGGATGGACGATTACCTGACCAAGCCGGTTCGCTCGGCCGAGCTGTATGCGACGATCAACATGATCGCGGGGCGCCCCCGCGAGACGGCAAAAGAGAGCACCGGTGTCCGGGCCCCGTCCGCACCACCGCCAAAGCCGCAGGCGATCGCGCCCCGCACCGGCGCCAATGGCCAGGCCGCGCTGCCGAAGTCCCTGGAATTGAACGAGGCGCTCAAATCCCTCGACGGCGACGCCAAGCTGCTCGCCGACATCGTCAGGATTTTCCTGGTCGAATCGCCGCGCCTGATCGAAGAGATTGAAACGGCGATCGCCCGGACCGACGGCCCTCTGCTGCGCCGCGCCGCGCATACAATTAAGTCGGGTCTCCGTATGTTCGGGGCCGAGGATGCCTACGACCTGGCTTGCCGGCTCGAAGGCCTGGGACGGACCGGAGACATCGCCTCGGCCGGAGAGCCCTTCGCCGATTTCAAGCGCGTCTTCGTCGACATCGAAAAAGAACTGTCGGAGTTCATGGCAGAACCAACACACACTTAACATCGGGCCGGATCCAAAATGGGCCTCGGGAGAAACTCATGCCGTCGATTCTTGTCGTTGACGATTCACCGCTCGATCGCCATCTGGCGGTCAGCCTGCTGAAAAAGTCGCCCGATTACACGGTCTTCGAGGCCGTCGACGGCAAAGACGCGCTGGCCAAGATCGAGCTGCACCTGCCCGATCTGGTCGTGACCGACATGATGATGCCCAACAAGAACGGGCTGGAGCTGGTCGCCGAGGTCAAAGAAGAATATCCCCTGCTGCCGATCATTTTGATGACGTCGCTGGGCAGCGAAGAAATTGCCGTGCAGGCCCTGCAGAAGGGGGCTTCGAGTTACGTCCCGAAGCGGAGCCTGGCCAGCGAGTTGCTGGAAATCGTCGATCGCGTCTTGACGGGCCTGCAGGACGTGCGGGGCCGGTCGCGCCTGCTCAGCCGCATGGCCCGTTACGAGTGCTCGTTCACTCTCGAGAACCAGCTCGATCTGGTGTGTGCGATTTCGAGTTTTTTACGGGAGGAAGCGATCCGGCTCAGGCTGTGCTCGCGCCCCGAATGTCTGCGCGTGGGCGTGGCCATCGAGGAAGCGCTGCTCAATTCCTATTACCACGGCAATCTCGAAATCAGCTCGAAGCTTCGCGAAGACGATCACCGGCTGTATCACGAGACCGCCGAGAAGAGATCGAAAGAGTCGCCTTATTCCGACCGGCACATTTACGTGGGTGTGAAGATCACCCCGACGCAGGCGATCTATTCGGTTCGCGACGAAGGCCCCGGTTTCGATCCCTCGATCCTCCCCGACCCCACCGACCCCGCCAACCTCGACCGCCCCTGCGGCCGCGGCATGCTGCTGATGCGCACGTTCATGGACAACGTGATCTACAACGACAAAGGCAACGAAGTCACCCTCTTCAAAGAACGCGACGAAGAAGAAGACCGCCCCGAGTAACACGTTTCTCGGGAAAATTCGCCTGACCAGCATGGCACGCGTCACGACGAGCTGCCGCGGCATCCGATCGTGACGCTGTCTCTGGCAATGACGCTGCTGGGGACGACGAAACCCACCGCGTCGAAAGCGATCGACGCCCTGCGTCGTGCAGGCATCCTGCGGGAGACGACAGGCCGCCAGCGAGATCGCGTGTACGCCTACCACGAATATCTCGAAATCCTGACCGGCAAACCCGACTGATCGCGCCGCGAATTCCCTAAAGCTCATCGGTCGTCGGCCCTCATCATTCCGCACTCCGAATTCCGAACTCCGCATTCCCACTCTCCTCTCTCGCGCAGCGCAGCAAGCGCCGCCCCGCGAGTCGAAACCCGGCCTCGGCGAGGCGGGCCTGCCAGCCGGCGCGGGTGCCGATTGACGAGGCGTCATCGAGCAGGCCGTGTTTCTCTTCCTGGCGGGTGAGGCGGGCGAACCTGGCGTGCAGGGGATGCGCGGGGGCGAGGAAGGTTTCTTTGCGATGGAGCACGGGCGGGTTTTCGCTCTTGCGGTAGTCGTAAAAGTCGATCTGCCGCGAGCGCATGTTGAGTTTGACGCAGCTCGCCAGGGCCGGGTGGGCCATGCTGCAGGAAGCGTGCGGCGGCGATGAAGAGCTGTTCCAGTTGCAGGCGGGCCTCTTGGACATTGAGCGGGAGTACCGCGGGATGTCGCGGCGGGCGGGAATTTACGAAGCGCTGGAAGATCGGCTGCGTGCCGGACAATACGGCGGCGAAGAAGATGGCCGCGTCGCCGGCCTGCTCCAGCGCACGCAGGAAACGATGCGGCAGTTCCTGCGCTTGTCGACGAGCCGGAAGATCGACCGGCTTTCCGAATTCGTGACCTGGTGCGGCGAGTGCTGATCGACCCCGAGACGTTTGCGATCACGCTTGTCGACGACGACGGACGGCGCGTGGCGGTGACGCCGCGCTAACTCGGCCGTTGCTTCGAACGTGGCGCCCTGCCAGCAGGGTGGACTTTAGTCCACGCGAAAAAACCGTCACGCGGAAACTAAAGTCCCCCCTACGTCCCCGCTACGGCATGCCGACGCGACGCAGAGAGTGGGAACGAGGGTCACGCGCGAGCAGGTCAGAGACCTGCTCCACGTGGGGCAGGTCTGACCTCGCTCTGTCTGTCGGCCCGCAGGGTCGCTTCGCGTCAGTCCCAAAGGGACGGCCCGATGACAGCCCAGGCCATCGGCCTGGGCTGTCATAGGACCGCCACGTTGTGGCTTTGCGAATTTCCGCGCTGAGCGTGGGAACGAGGCAACTCGCGTGAGCGGGAATCGTGCGGCGGCGCTCTGTTGAGCGGACACTTACACGCCATGCGTTATCGCGCGTGCGCGAGCTTGCGGGGGGCCGGCAGGTTGAGGCGGCCAAATTCGGTGAAGTGGTAGGTGAATTTGGCGTTTCGGACTTCCGGAGCGACGGCAAACAGCATCCGCAGGCGCTGCGTGCCTGCGACGTTTCCATTCCGTTGCGGCTGGAATTTGCCGTTGCGCCAGATTTCCAGCGTGTGCAATAGCCCGGTCTGCTCACAGAATTCCAACTCTTCCTGCGCCTGGAAATCGGCGGGGACAAGCGCCAGGTCGCTCGGATTCCAAGAGGCGTCGGCGGCCTTGGGCGCGATCGTGACGTCGATCCAATTCCAGGCGGTATCCTCCGCGGCGAATTCGCCGTCCAGCTCGGCGTCGTCCTCGTCGTTCTCATCAGCAAATTCATCGTCGAATTCGCTGTCGAATTCATCGAGAGACGACTTCTCCGCTGGTGGTTCCGCCTGTTCGACGGAATGCACCGTCACCAGTGCCTCGTGGAGGGGCTGGCCCTGTTCTTTGATCGACCCGACGATGTCCCGCTTCAGCCGGTACACGATGTAATGCCCAAAGGCCCAGAAGCTAGCTGCGAGCCCCAGCAGCACCGCGACGGCGCCCCACCACGGAAGCAGAACGAACAGATTGATGACGAAGTTGATCAGTTGCAACATGGCGGATTCTCCCGGCAATGCCCCTGGAAGGAGCGTAAGTTACTATGAAAACCTAGCTCATAAATCGTGCGTGATGCGCCCGCCGGGCCTGCCGGGAGGGATTGCCCCCGCCGTCGGAAGTCTCCCGACTTCCGCGAGCGCGCCAAACCTGGGCCTGACCGTGCCAAATGGCGACTTTTCACAAGCGGTGGATCGCGAAATGAATAACGCAATCCATGCCCAGGAAATGGTTTGCGTCGAATTCCGAGCTGCGAATCGATTGCCGGGCGGTCGGTTGCAGAAAGGACTCGCGTCGAATGGCTCGTCGCAAACCTTTGTCCTGTCGGCTGATGAGTTGCGGGCCGACTGTTTTGGGAAGTGCGCGAAGTCGCGAGCGATTATTCACTCCTGTTATTCAGAAGTTTTGTCTGAGGTTGCTCCGTTTACCGGCGCACGCACCCGGGGGCGACCAATTCTCATCGAATCGGTGCCCGT
>JACQFH010000099.1 GCA_016200145.1 Planctomycetia bacterium
ATCTCAGTGGCAAGGACGCCGTGATGGTGATCACCCTCATCGGATACCGGGGAAGCGGAAAGAGCACCGTCGCGGCAGGCTTGGCCGCGCGGCTCGGCTGCGACTGGACCGACGCCGACTCCGTCATCGAGCAGGCCGCGGGCAAGACGATCCGCGAGATCTTCGAATCCGAAGGTGAGCCGGGCTTCCGGCGCCGCGAGCGCGAAGCGATCGCCGGGCTGCTCCAGCGCGACAAACTCGTTCTGGCCGCGGGGGGCGGGGCGATTCTGAATGCCGACACGCGCCGCGAGATGCAGGCCGCCGGCCCGGTCGTGTGGCTGCAGGCCTCGGCCGGCGTGCTGGCCGGGCGGATCGCGGCCGACCCGGCGACCGCGGCTCGCCGCCCGAATCTCGCCGGGGGAGGCCTGGACGAAATCACCCGGCTGCTCGCCGAGCGCGAGCCGCTGTATCGCGAGTGCGCGAAGCTGTCGATCTTCACCGACCAGCTCGCCGTCCCCGAGATCGTCGAGCGGATCGCGGTGGCCGTCGCAGCCCGGCACTCGCGCGGAGGGGGCCGGTGAACGTCCTCGACGTCGAATATGGCATCGTGCTGCTGGGCTTGTTCATCCTGGGGACGGTGTTCGGCAGCATGCTGAACGTCGCCATCTATCGGCTGCCGCGAGAAGAGCGGCTCTGGCCGTCGTTCAAGTACATGGTGCATCCCCCTTCGCACTGCCCGCGGTGCCGAACGCCGATCCGGTTCTACGACAACATTCCGATCATCGGCTGGATCAAGCTGCGAGGCCGCTGCCGGGCTTGCCTCGGCACGATCTCGATCCGCTACCCGCTGATCGAAACGCTCACCGGGCTGTTGTTCGTCCTCCTGTACTGGTTCGAAGTCCCCAGTATCTGGGGCTGGTCGGCATACCTGAACAGCTCGGTCTGGCATCCTCTGGGTCCGGGCCCCGGCCCGTCTCCGGGGCTGCTTGTGCACTGCCGCTTCGCGCTGCACGTCGTTCTGCTCGTGTCGCTGATCGCGTCGACGTTTATCGACATCGATCTGCGGATCATTCCCGACTCGGCGACGCTGCCGGCGATGGCGATCGCCGTGCTGGCGCACACGATCGCAGGGAACCTGTACATCGCGCCGCTGTGGTACCAGACGCCCGCCATGTCGGCGGGGGCGTGGGGGTTTTTCCTGCCGGTGCAGGGCCTGATTCCGGCCAATGCAATGCCCGGCTGGCTGGCCAACTGGCCCGTGTTCATTGGCGTTCCGGCGTGGATCACGGCCCATCCTCATCTGCACGGGTTCTGCCTGAGTGTGGCCGGCATTATTGTGGGCGGGGGATGGTGCTGGCGGTCGTCGTCGCTCTGCCGATGTGGTTCATCCGTCGCGATCGCGAGCTGCCCTACGGGCCGTACCTGGCAGGAGGCACGCTGCTGCTTCTACTCACGGCGCGGCACATCTGGCCGTGGTTCGAAGTGCGGTTCCTGGCGATGGGCCCGCTGCTCGTGCCGATCTCGCTGATCATGATGGTCTCTTTGGCACTGATGCTGCTCGGGTGGCGGACGGCTCAAAGGGCGCTCGGTTTCGCGCCGGCCGACGACTGGATCGAAGAAGCGCAGTGGCAGCCCGGCGACCAGTTGGCGTACCTGGCTAACCAGGCCCTCGACGACACGCAGGGGCAGTGGCGCCGTCCCGAATGGCCCGGCCGCCCCGCCGCGCGCGGGCAGATCTTCTACCGCGCCTGGCGCGATGGGATGTAACGTTTGCGCGGAGCCAGGCACGGCGTCGCGGTATTCGTGAAATTTTTGCGGCTTGGGAACGGACGAGGGACACGGCGGATACGATTGCCACCAGCAACACCTCATGGCCCTCATTACCAATAACTCCTGCTGTGCGATTTGTTGTCAGCAACTCGGTACGTCGCCCATCTTTGGCACGTGGGGCGTGTTCCTTCCCCAAGACGATCCGCTCGTGAGGTTCTGTGACGCGCCGATTCACTGGTCGTGCTACGCAAACTGGTCGGAGCGCGAACGATTTGCCCGGGCTTATTTCGCGTTTTGGATTGAGCACGAAAAAACCAATCCGTACTGGGCCAGGATCTTTGTCGATGACGAGGTGTTCGTCACGATCGGGCCCGCGGTCTCCGAGGTTTCGATTCGGCTTGCCGCAACGGGAAGCGATATCCGCGTGCCTCAGGCTGAATGGGAATGCTGGCTCGAAGGCGCGGCGCTGGACGATGCCGAGCTCCAGTCAATGGAACGCGACGCGATTCGAGCCGTATTGCCACGGCTCAAGTCGGCGATTCCATCGATCAAGCGAGCGGCTGAATCGGTCGACTGGAACGCGAAGCACAGCTTGATCAACTCGCAAGGTTGGGAACGGCAAAATCGGACTTACGAAGAGTACAATGCGCGGTGCCGGGAGGGTTACCGGAGAATCGAGCAAGATGGCCTCTCTTGTCCGCATTGCGGCCGGGATTCTCAAGATTTCCGATTCCTGGATGTTGATGAGGAGCGGAAATCGTACTTTGTCTGTCGGAATTGCGCTCGCTCATTCGGCCCTGACGATTTGAAGTGACACGGACGGAGCATTGTCCGCGCCATCCCGCGCCGATCAATCGCGCAAAGCGCGGCGAGCGCGTGGCAAATGGCTACCATTGCACGCGATTCCGGTGCTGTCGCCGGAGTTTCGCCCTTTCAGGGCTTTGGGATTTTGCTGGCTCGGAACCCAGGGCTTGCGCCCTGGGCTATTGAATTTCGCCCCTCCGGGGCTGGGTCACTCCGCGAAAGGTTTGTCGGTCATTCGCCACGCGACACGCGCTTCCCTGCGGGGCGCGGTTAAACGACTCCTCGTCAATTCCTCGATTTCCTGACGTTCCTGTTCTATTCTCTGATGCATGGCTTCACAAAACATCGATTTCGCCGCTGCCCGTCGTCGGATTGAGGCGGCGTATGATCCGCGGTTGATTGAATCCGCGGGGCAAAAGCTCGTCGAGCTGCTCGCCGCGCATTTGCGCAAGGTCGAGCGATCGGAGAGGCCTGTGCTGAACTGGGCCGATCCGCGGGAGTATGTGGCAGAGGCCGAGGGGATTGCGGATGGGGGAGGAGAAAAGAAGAGAGACGAGCGAGGAGAGAAGAGCGAGAAAGACGGGGGCGGCGATTCGGTGGAGGCGCTGAGTGGGCGGTTTGCCGAGCTGGTGAAGACGTCGCTGGAGCGCGGGATCAATCTGCACGATCCGCGGTATGTCGGGCATCAGGTGCCGGCATCGGTCCCGATCGCCGGGCTGTTTGACGCGATCGGTTCGGTGACGAACCAGTGCATGGCGATCTACGAGATGGGTCCGTGGGCGACGGCGGTCGAGCAGGCCATGATTGGCAAGCTCGCCGGCTTTCTGGGCTGGCAGGGAACCGATTACGCCGGCATCGTCACCCACGGCGCATCGCTCGCGAACCTGACGGCCCTGCTCGTCGCCCGCAACGTCACCCTCCCTGAAAGCTGGGAACAGGGGATTGCCGCTGACGGCTCTTCTATGTCGCCGTTGAAAAAGGGGACAGTCCCTCCCGGCAGTGCCGATTTGTCGGAGGAAATCAACTCATTGGAAAGGGACAGTCCCCTTTTTCAACAGGTTGATCGCAGCGGGGCTCGCCCCGCGCATGTCGCCCCCAAACTCGTCGTTCAGTCCGACGCCCACTACTGCATCGCCCGCTCGGCCGGCGTCCTGGGGATTGGCACGAACCACGTCGTCAAAGCGCCGCTCGACGACCGGCGCCGCATGGATCCCGCGCAACTCGATGCAATTCTGGGTGACCTGCGGCGCGCGGGTCATCCAATCGTCGCCGTCGTGGCCTGCGCCTGCGCCACGCCCGTCGGGGCGTTCGACCCGCTCGAACAGATCGCCGACGTGTGCGCCAGGCACTCGGTCTGGCTGCACGTTGACGCGGCCCACGGCGGCGCGGCCCTGTTAAGCAATCGGCACCGGCACCTGGTGGCCGGGCTCGAACGGGCCGACAGCCTGACCTGGGACGCTCACAAAATGCTGTTCGTGCCTTCGCTGTGTGCGTTCCTATTCTACAAGAACAAGCGGCACAGCTTCGAGGCGTTTCGCCAGAACGCCCCCTATCTGTTCGATCCCTCGGCGCCCGGCCTGGCAGAGTTCGACAGCGGCCTGCGCACCGTCGAGTGCACGAAGCGGGCCGCCGCGTTCGGGCTGTGGGGCGTCTGGTCGCTGTTCGGGCCGCAACTCTTCGCCGACATGGTCGACGTCACGTTCGAGCTGGGCCGGGTGTTCTACGACAAGCTGAATGCCGCGCCCGATTTTGCAGCGCTGCACGAGCCCGAGTGCAACATCGTCGTCTTCCGGCACGTGCCGCAGGAGTTGCAGGGGGCGCCGCCTGAGCGGATCGGCGAGTTTCAGTGGCAGCTTCGCCGGGCGGTGATTGAATCGGGCGAGTTCTATCTCGTCCCGACGACACACGGCGGAGTCGCCGCGCTGCGGTGTACGCTCATCAATCCACTGACGACCGAGGCCCACCTTGATTTATTACTCGACACCCTCCGCCGCCACGGCCGCGAAATCCTGCGTAGCGAGCCGGCCCGTTGATATCAAGTTTCTGTCATCCGCGGTTTTTTGCCTAATGCAAACATGCCCACGGATACAGGCTGTGAATTTTTGGAATTCTCAACCGAAGCTTGGCGAACTCGGATTGCATTCCGCCGACGATGGGCTGCAGTTGTCGCGCAGGGGCCGT
>JACQFH010000100.1 GCA_016200145.1 Planctomycetia bacterium
CGTTGAAAAGTATGCAAAGTAGAGAAAGTAGAGGCCGGCTCAGATTAGCAGACACAAACTGTGTGCCGTCTGTTTGGCGTAGGGGGACTTTAGTCCCGCGTGACGGTTTTTCGTGTGGACTGAAGTCCACCCTACACAAATTCACAGCCTTTCCGTGGGCCGTTTTGACCCTTTCGGTCCAGTGAGATCAGGGAAGAGGGACGACGGTCGAAAAACCGGGAATCATTGGTGAAACGCGGGAAAATGGGCACATTTGTCGGCTGGATGCCGGGGCGTCAGCCCTCTGGGAGCCCAACCGCGAAGTCAAAACCGCGTGAAAAGTATGAAAAGTAGAGAAAGTAGAAAATGGTTGGACGCCCGGGTGAGCTTTTGTGCCGCGGAGGGCGCGGGTCCAGGGCGAGGGTCGGGCTCGTGGAAATGGAGTTACGCGGGGACTAAAGTCCCCCCTACGCGAGCCGGACGGCACACGGAGTGTGCCTGCCACTTTGGTCGAAAAATGCGGAATCATTGGTGAAACGCGGGGAAAGGGCTCGCCGGGGGGCGAGCCGCCTGGCTCCCGAGGCCGACCGGGCACTGCGAAGGCAAAAACTCGTGCAAAGTATGCAAAGTATGCAAAGTATGAAAAGTAGAGAAAGTAGAGCATGGCGGGCGGCGCGAAACCAAGCAGAGCCTGGAATCGAGAGTCGCGGACTGACAGGGTGGAAGCGTCCCTCGCTTACGCGTCGGGCTATCAGTGTCGGACCAGTTCGGTAGCCCGCCGCGTGAGCAAGGGACCATGTCGAATGCCGGATCCCCGTGGAGCAGGTCGCTGACCTGCTCGTAATTTGGAACACTCATACGTTGATCTGGGTCCCGGCTCCGGCCTGCCTCAACGCGATTAGTGTCGATTAGCGGTGATTCGTGTTCGTTCCGTCTGTCCCGTTTTTCGATACGCACAAGAATGCAAGATTTCCGCGCTCTTAGCAAAAAACACCCGTGCGACGCGGGTTCGAGGTAGAGCCTCGCGGGCAGTGCGTTCCCAGGCAGAGCCTGGGATCGAGAGTGGAGGACTGGCAGGTTGGAAAACCTGCCCTACGGCTTCAATAGGCCGCGCGGCGCGAGGAATTTCCGCGCTCTTAGCAAAAAAGGGCCGGGAAATGGAGCCGTTTGCTTGTAAGACTCCCCCACTTCCCCGGTATTCCCTGATGCAGACACGACAAACACAACCGTCATCAGGAGTAATATCATGTCCGTGGCCCTTCTTGCCCCGCCCATTCCGTTGGATCGGAACCTCGATCAACTCAGATATAGCGGCGTCACCAGCCGGACGACGCTGAAGGCCGCTCTCAAGGCGACGCGCCCTCGGGCTCAGAGCACGATCGTCGAACTGCCGCCTCGGAAACCAAAACAAAGCCGATTCGTGCGCGGTGCCGTGGTCGTCGCGGCAATCTTTGTCGTCGTGGCATCCCAGACGTGGAAAGCCATTTCATTCAAAACCGCCTCCGCATCCGCGGAATCGAGCGAAGTGTTGAGAACCGTCACGGTCGACCGGCCCGCGACAGCCAAATCAGCCAGCGTCGTCCTGCCAGCTACCATCCGTCCGTTTCAGGTGGCAACCCTGTACGCACGGGCCAGTGGATATCTGGCGGCGTGGCACCATGACCTGGGGGAGCATGTTAGCACCGGCGACCTGCTCGCGGAGATCGCCACCCCGGAGCTCGATCAGGAAGTGGTTCAAGCCGAAGCCTTGCTGCGCGAGGCAGTCGCTGCAACCCGGCAGGCTCGGGCCGAACGTGTCGAAGCGCAGGCCGAGCTCAAAGTTGCCGAAGCACAGCTCGTGCGCATTCAAGCCGAGACCGAGCTGGCCAAGAGCCAACTGGTCCGCCGCGAGAAGCTGCTGGCGGGCCGGTCGGTTTCTCAGGAGGAATATGAAACGTCGCAGCGGCAGGTCCAAGCGCGGGGCGGCGACGTCGCCGCGGCGGAATCCGACATTGTCCGCCGCCAAACCAATCTGGAAACCCGCGCGGCTATCATCGACTCGCGCGACGCGACAGTCAAAAGCCGTCAGGCGAACCTCGATCGACTCAAAGAGCTGCAGGGCTTCCAGCGCATCGTTGCCCCCTTTGACGGCGTAGTCACGCGACGCGCAGCTGAGGTCGGCATGCTCGTCACTGCCGGAAAAGACCCCATGTTCGTGGTCGAAGACACGAGTCGCGTGCGCGTGGATGTCAGCGTGCCGCAAACGTATGCGGCCCGCACGCGGCCCGGCGGCGCGGCCGAGATCCGGCTGCCCGAGTCGGGGAATGGGGCGGTTCGCGGCGCGATTACGCGAATCGCCGATTCGGTTGATGCCGCGAATCGGACGATGCTGGCCGAGATCGAGCTGGAAAATGCGAATCACCAGTTTCAGCCCGGCAGTTACGCCCAGGTGACGCTGGCGACCGATCAGGTCGATTCAGGATGGACGATCCCCACGAATACGCTGGCGATGCGGGTCGAAGGGCCGCACGTGGCCGTCGTCGACGACGGCGGTCGAATCACCCTGCGGCCCATCACCCTGGGACGCAATCTCGGCAATCGGGTCATTGTCTCGGACGGAATCCACGGCGACGAGCAACTGGTTGTCAACCCCGGTGATGATCTGGTGAATGGACTGCAGGTGCAGATAGCCCCCGGCAAGGAAGTTGGGCGTGCCTTGGCCACTCTAGGGAAGACAACTCCGGCGAAAGATGTCCATGCGGACGGGCGCACTTATTGAGGGCCATAAACGTCGAACAACCCGCGACAGACCATCATGTTACGCCACCTCCCTCGAAACTTGCCGGTTGCTGCCTCTGGTCGATACGCGCTTCGATACGTATCATTGGGGGCGATTCAACCCCGGTTCGCCGCATTCGACAGCTCGGCGGCGACCGATGCGACCCACGGGGACCTTCATGGCAGTGGACGACTCTCCGCTGACGCGGGCCAGCCTGCTCGTCCAGATTCGGGACGGATCCAACCACCGCGCCTGGCAGGAGTTTGTCGGGCTGTATGGCCCGGTCGTCTACGGATTCGCCCGCAAGCGCGGCCTGCAGGACGCCGACGCGGCCGACCTGATGCAGGACGTGATGCGGTCGGTCTCGACGGCTGTGGGCCGGCTGGAATACGACCGCAATCAGGGAACGTTTCGCGGCTGGCTGTTCACGATCACGCGCAACAAGATTTTCAATTTTCTGTCAGCGCGGCGAATCCGCCCGCAGGGCTCGGGCGATACGACAACAAATCGACTGCTCGATGCGCATCCCGACGCGAGCGACGGTTCCGAGGTGTGGGAGCTCGAATACCAGCGGCGCCTGGCGGCGCTCGCCATGGAGCGCGTCAAAGGGGAATTTCAGGAAAACACGTGGCGCGCGTTCTGGCTCACCGCGGTCGAAGGGATCGCCGCAGCCGACGCTGGAAAGCAGGTGGGCCTGTCGCCGGGCGCAATCTACGTGGCCAAAAGCCGCGTCCTCGCCCGCCTGAAAGAAGAAGTCGAAGCGATGCAGCACGACGAGGAACCCAGCGAATAGGATTGTCATCATGAAAACCAGCATCGGCTGCCTTCAGACCGATGAGCTCCGCCAAATGCTCGACGGGTCGCTCTCCGGCGAGCGGCAACAGGAATGCACCGCGCACATGGATTCGTGCGAGTGCTGCCAGGCGAGAATCGAGGAATTGGCCGTCGAGGGGACGAACCTGTCGCAGGTCGTCGGTCAATTACAGGAGAGCCAGCCGGTCGCCAACTCGGCGTACTGGCCGGCGCTGAAAGCGCTCGATCGGAGCGTCGCTCCCGAAAGTCGGGATTCCAATCCCGAGATGCAGCAGACGTTCGTTCCCAAATCGTCGCCGACCCGGCGCGATGTGGCCCTCGATTTTCTCGAGCCGGCAAGCGACTCGGCCTATCTCGGCCGCATTGCACATTTCGACGTGATGCGCGTGCTCGGGCGTGGCGGGATGGGGCTCGTCCTGGAAGCCTTCGATTCGCGCTTGCAGCGCAACGTCGCCCTGAAAGTGCTCGACCCCGATCTGGCCGAGGACGAAGTGGCCAGGCAGCGCTTCTGCCGCGAAGCCCGCGCGGCCGCCTCGATCACGCACGAGAACGTCGTCGCCGTGCATCAAGTCGAGAAGGCCGGCGGCGACGGACTCCCCTTCCTGGTCATGCAGCTCATCGGTGGAGAATCGCTCGAACAGCGGCTCGCCCGCGAAAAGCAGTTGTCGTTCCGAGAAATCGTGCGGATCGGAATGCAGGCCGCCAAGGGGCTGGCCGCCGCCCACGCGCTGGGCATGGTCCATCGCGACGTAAAGCCCGGAAATATCCTGCTCGAAACCTCGGAAGATCGCGTCAAGCTCACCGATTTCGGACTGGCCCACGTCGCCGAAGACGTGAAGCTGACTCGTACGGGATTTGTTTCGGGCACCCCCCTGTACATGGCGCCCGAGCAGGCCCTGGGAGAACCGTCGGATCACCGCTCAGACCTGTTCAGCCTGGGGGCCGTGCTGTACGAAATGTGCGCCGGCCGGCCGCCGTTTACGGGCAACTCGGCCCTCGCCATTCTCAAGCAGATCGCCGACGCCAAGCATCGCCCGCTGCGCGAATTGAATCCTTCGATTCCCGACTGGTTCGCGGAGGTGGTCGACCGTCTGCTGGCGAAAAAACCGGGCGATCGCATTCAGACAGCGGCGCAGCTTGCCGAGCTGCTGGAGTACGAATGGGCCCTGATGAAGACGACGTCGGACGACGTGCCGGCGGTCTGCGCGATCGAAGAACGGAAGCGCACCGTGCGGAACCGCTGGATCGCCGCCGCGATCGGCACGACGTTTCTGGCGCTGGGCCTCGCAGGTGGCTGGTTCATTTCGAATCGGGGCCCCGGCCCGGATGCCGTGCCCGGCTCATCGGCCGAGCCGGTCGCCGTGCTCGCTGCGAACGCCGGCGCGGTCTGGTCGGTGGCGTTCGACCCGGCTGGCGACAACGTCGTGATGGCCGTTGAAGACGGCTCCATCCGCGTGTGGGACCTGCCGGCGAAGAGCATCAAGTCGACGTTTCACGCGCACAACGGCGTCGTGTGGGTCTCGCGGTACTCGCCGAACGGCGAACTGTTTGCGACCGCGGGCGACGACGGCCTGATCAAGCTCTGGAATCTGCCGCAGGCGGACGTGGCGCAGACCTTCGAACATCCCAACGCGGTGCGCGGCCTGGCGTTCGGCCACTCCGACCGGCGGATTTTCGCCGGCAGCCGCGACGGCAGCTTGAATGTCTGGTCTCCCGATTCTCGCGAGCCGCTGCTCGAAGCGCGCCAGCCCGGCGCGGCGTACGTCGTCGCCATTTCACCCGACGACGAAACGCTCGCGAGCGCCGGCAGTGACAAGGTCGTCTGGCTCTGGAACGCAAAGAACCTCACTCAGAAACTGAAGCTGGAAGGGCATTCCGGGCCGATCTTCAGTCTGGCGTTCCTGCCCGACGGCCGGCGGCTGGCCTCGGTCGGGTGGGACAAAACTATTCGCATCTGGGACACGTCGAGCGGCCTCTTGCTCAAATCGTGGAAAGGACACGAGAGCGACATCTGGTCGATCGCCTGCACTCCCGATGGAACGAAACTGGCCACCGGCGGGACCGACGGCGCCGCCAAAGTGTGGAACGCCGAAACGGGCGAGCTGCTGGCGACCTTTTTCGGCCACAAGAGCGGCATTCACACTGTCGCATTCAATCGCGACGGCACGCTGCTCGCCTCCGGCGGCCGCGACGGCGCCGTCCGCATCTGGCCAATCCAGTAGGTCAGGCTTTCCAGCCCGACAGCAATGTGCTCTCGTCCGCACGACCAGCACCCAAAGCCCGCGCGCACACAATCCAACAGTGCTGAACTGAGTACTCAGAATCCCAGATCGATCGTAAAGCCGGTGCGGACTCACCCGGGGACTGACGTCCCCGGCTCACCTGTGCGAAATCTCGTCTCTCTTCGCTCTTCTCGACTCAACTGCTCACCGGATAATTCCACTCATCAAATGAGCGTTTCCAGGCAGTGCTGATTTCTTTGCGCACGTCGGCGGGGAGATCGGAGTGCACATTCTTCTTGTAATTCGCCAGCGATTTGACGTACGCCGTCACCTTCGGTTCGGCGACGGCAAAGTCGGGCAGGCTCAATTTCTCGTACACGTTTCGCAACAGGCCAAGCGGATCGGTCTCCAGTTCGGCGAACGAGACTTCGCAGAACCGGTCCTTCGGAATCAGGTGTCGCTCTTCGAAAAACGCATCCATCATCAGTCGGTACTGCCGCAGCACCTGGCCGTGCACGGAATCTCGGTCGGGCTTCTGCATCGCGCAATAGTCCCAGCTCTTGAGTTGCAGATGCTTCGTCGACTGGTACACGGTGTAAGGGTCGCGGTGAATGTGCACGAAACGGGCGTCGGGAAACATCTCCAGGATCAGCTTGATCCGGCCGGTGTTGGGTGGAGACTTCATGATCAGCGGCCGCTGGTACTTCCACGTCAGCTTCTTCAGAAACCACACGAACGCGGCTTTCCATTCGTCGATTTCGTGTTGCGGGACGTCGCGAAACGTAATGTACCGTTCGTAATGCGCCACCCGATGCGGAAACGACCAGGCCGTGTAGGGCGACTTGCCCGTGATGATGTTCAGGGCGAATTCCTCTTCCCACGGCACGTCGGCGCTCATCTTCACGCCGTCCACCCCCATCCTGTCGCGCGGCAGGAGCAGGAAGCTGGCGGCCCACATCACGCCTTCCCCCGTAAGAAACGTGCTGGGGATCATCACCTGCCCAAATCGAGCGTACGCGAACCGCTCATCGAGCGACATCAGGTTGTGCAGATGGGTCGTTCCCGATCGCCAGTGTCCCAGAATGAACACCGGGGGCTGCACCGTTTGCCTGGCGACGCTGCGGTAGACCGCGGCCTCGGCCGTCGCCCACCAGGCGGTGTTCACCAGCGAGATCAGCGTCTGAAACGTTGTGCGGGGCCAGAACCGGGGCGGAATCCGGAAATGGTTCTCGGCCAGCAGCCTCACCCAGTCCCCCGTGGTAATCCCCAGCGTGATTCCCGGTCCGGTGGCCTGATTAAGAGCCTCCCGCCATCCCATTTCCGACTCACCGTTTCCTGAAGAGGTTTCACGGCGAACATGACTGGCTCGCCGTGCGGGGCGTTATGATAGCCAGTCGCAATCCGAAACCCAACCCACACGGCGCTATCGAGAATACCCCCGGCGAGCGGCGGACGTAAGTCCGCCGGTGACACCCCGCCAAGCCAAGTGCCTCCATTTTCCAAGCGTGCGGCGCTACGCTCGTGCGCCTGACCGCTTTTTCGGCGGCCGGGGCACGAGTCAACCACGAAATCAATCATCGCGGCGCTGGGAAATTGCACGCCTCCGAGTATCATGGTGCGATTCGCAGGAAACCGTCGTCACAGCACCATTCGAACCGCTCACAGAGGACTCACCATGCTGCGCCGTTTTTCACGTTCGCCGCTCGTCGCCGTCGCTCTGGCCCTCATCCTTGTGCCGATCACCGCACGGGCAGACGACGCCGCTCCCAAGGGTGAAGTCACCAAGTACACGTTCGAGCAGAGCAAGATCTTTCCCGGCACCGTTCGCGATTATTGGGTCTACATCCCGAAACAGTACGACCCGGCCAAGCCCGCCTGCGTCCACGTGAACCAGGACGGCATCCAGTACAACGCACCGGCCGTGTTCGACGAGTTGATCCACAAGAAGGAAATGCCGGTCACGATCGGCGTATTCATCATGCACGGGCGGGTGAAAGCGTCGACCGACCAGGCGCTCAATCGTTTCAACCGCAGCTACGAATACGACGGACTGGGCGACAGCTATGTCCGGTTCGTTCTGGAAGAATTGCTCCCCGACGTGGAAAAAAAGACGGCTGGCGACGGGCGCGCCATCCGGCTTTCGAAAGACGGCAACGACCGCAGCATCGCCGGCGGTTCCAGCGGCGCGATCTGCGCCTGGACGGCCGCCTGGGAGCGCCCCGACGCGTTCACTCGCGTTTTCAGCGCCATCGGCACCTACGTCGGATTGCGCGGCGGGAATAACTATCCGACACTGATCCGCAAGTATGAGCCCAAGCCGATCCGCATCTATCTGCAGGACGGCAGCAAGGATCAGAACATCTACGCCGGCGACTGGTGGATGGCCAACCTGGAAATGGAGCGTTCGCTGGTCTTCGCTGGGTATGAAGTCGACCACGTATGGGGCGAGGGAGGACACGACGGAAAGCACGCCACCGAAGTCTTTCCAAATGCCATGCGCTGGCTCTGGAAAGACTGGCCGGCTCCGGTGAAGGCGGGGGGCGGCTCGCCGCAGCTTCGAGAGATTCTCGCTCCCGGCGAAGGCTGGAAGCTCGTCGCGGAAGGCTACAAATTTACCGAAGGTCCTGCCGTTAACGCGCGCGGCGAAGTCTTCTACAACGACGTCCCCGAGAGCAAGACATTCAAAGTCGGTCTCGACGGCAAGGTCAGCGTGTTCCTGAACGACACGAAGAAAGGTGACGGGCAGGCGTTCGGGCCCGACGGCCGGCTGTATTCGGTTGCCGGCGGAACCGAGCAGATTCTGGCGTGGGATGCCGACGGCAAGTCGACCGTCGTCGCCGACGGGTTCCGCGGGAACGACCTGGTCGTTCGCCACGACGGCGGCATCTACGTGACCCATCCCGGCTGGAACGGCACCGATCCCAGCCAGGTCTGGTACATCAGCCCCAAGGGCGAGAAAAAGGTCGTCGACAAGGGGCTGCGCTTCTCCAACGGCCTCACACTCTCGCCCGATCAGTCACTGCTCTACGTGGCCGACAGCCGCACGCACTGGGTCTACAGTTATCAGGTTCAGCCGGATGGAAGCCTGGCCCACAAGCAGAAGTATTATCACCTGCACGTGCCCGACACGGCCGACGACAGCGGCGCCGACGGCCTGCGCGTCGACCGCGACGGCCGGTTGTATGTCGCCACGCGGCTGGGGATTCAAGTCTGCGACCAGGCCGGGCGCGTCAACTGCATCATCCCCACGCCGAACGGCAAGCTCTCGAACCTGTGCTTCGGCGGCGAGAACTTCGACACGCTCTACGCGACCTGCGGCGACAAAGTCTATTCGCGAAAGCTGAAGGTGAAAGGCGCCATCGCCTGGCAACCCCCGATTAAACCCGCGGCGCCGCGCCTGTGATCGCCCCCTGCAAGTCATCGAAGTGTGAGCCCGGGACGTAAGTCCGGCGGGTGCATTGCGCTACAAAGGTCGTCCGCCAAATCGTTTAACCGCGACCCGCCAGGGGAGCGCGTATCGAACGTCAGTTGGGTCGTCCATTGATTCGAAAACGCAGGCGATGAAGTGTCGCACACAAACCTTCCGCGGTGATTGCAATTCGGCCCGCGAGGAAGGGTTGCGAGCCCCGAACGGGGCGAAATTCAATAGCCCAGGGCGCGAGCCCTGGGTATCGAGCCAAAAGGTAACGCGAAGCCCTGTAAGGGCGAAACACCGCGAAGTCAACCGGCATCAGTCACTGAATTTCGCCACGTTGGCGCGTAAATCCGCAGGCCGGACGAAACATCCCCGAATGTGTCAAATCTCCCGCTCAACTTGGAACGCAGGCCGCATCGCGAAATACAGACCAACCGCAATCATTCCGTTAATGAGTGCACCGAAACCTGCCATCAGGAATGCATCCGGATCCTGCATTCCCGATGGCGGATCCAGCAGATGTGCCACGGGTGCTATGCAGGTCCCCAATCCCAGATACGCAAGAAACACGATCCAGACGGCTCGATATCGGTAGAATAGTCCTACGCCAAATACCAGATTCATCGCGCCGACAATTCCGATCGCGAACCGCTGCCACACTGGATTTCGAACGAACGGAATGTGCGTGATCGGCAACAGGGGAAATACCGACAGCAGCAAAAAAATTGCGCCGCCGAATGCGAACAATGCCGCGATCGGCCGTACGGAGATACGATACGCCCGCTCTGGAGTGTAGCCAATTTTCGACCTTGATTTCGGCGGTTCTACAATGTTCTCACCACAGCCACCGCACTTCGTGGCGTTGCTCTCGACGGCCGCGCCACACATCGGACAGGTTAACCGACTGTTGGCTTCCATTTCCGATTCCACGGGCCCTCAATACAAACGCACTGCGCGACGTCGCCGCGTTATCACAGTTCATCCAAACACACGCGCCGGTAATCGGCGACCATGCGGTCCAGGCTGAAATGTTGCTTCACGTGGTCGTGGCCAGCCGTGGCGAATCGTTCTCGCAAGGATGGATTGCCGGCAAGTTCAACGAGCGCGTCGGCCAGCGCGCCGGGATCGCGACGCGCGACGAGCCGGCCGGTGATTCCGTCGATCACTTGTTCGGATGCACCTCCCACGTCGGTGGCGACAATCGCGAGGCCCGCCGCCAGCGCTTCGAGCGAAGCATTGGGGCAGCCGGCCGGCTCAGAGACCTGGGCGAACAGATCGAGCCCTCCCAGGAATCGTCCCACGTCGCCAATGTCGCCGAGCCACTCGACGGGAAGATCGTGCGCACGCTTTCGCAATTGCTCGGCATACTCCTCCGATCCCGTTTCCGCCGCGCCGGCGATTCGGAACGTGTACGGGGGCAACCGGGTGTGCGCGAGGGATACGGCCTCGATCAGGTCTTCCAGACGCTTCTGCGGGCTGATGCGGGCCGCGGTCCCGATGACGAGACGACCGTTCGTCGCGGGTCGAGCCGGCCGATCTGCAACCGGCACGCCATTGGGAATGACGTGCACCTGGGCCCCCAGCGACTCAGCCGCGGTCTTCTCGGATTGGTATTTGACGATCACCCCCCTCAACCGGCGGCCGTAGTCGGCGGGAGTCCGATAGGGGAGGCCGGGCCGCGGGCGCGAAAAATACCGTTCCAGCGACGCAAAGTACATTTCGCCCGGGCTGACGTCGAACACGGGGATATCCAAGAGCCCGTCGGCCAGCAGCATTTTGTATTCGGGGATGACATTCCACAGCAGGACACTTCGCGGGGGATCGGCATCGATCCGCTGGAGCAGGCGCGCGGCGGCCTCGGCTGCATCCACTGTCCCCGGCGGTGGAATCACTTCGACGCGCACACCGGCAGCTCGCAATGACTGGAGGCCAGGCGTGAGATTGTTCGGGTCCTCCTGCAAAACGGCGGCGTGGACACGCACCCCCGAGCGAGAAAGAGAGGTCAGCAGACGCCGCGAACTCGACTGGGCACCACCGGTCGAAAAGTTGTTCGTGATCAGCCACAGCCCCACCGGTTGCAACGACTCCTTCCGGCACCTTCGCCCCGTAGCGATCACGCGCGGATACAGCCACGCGTAGCGCTCTGCCATCCGGTCGAGCGAAAAATCCTTCAAATCGGCGACCGGTCGATCCCGCCGCGCCACGAATTCGGCGATTGCGGCGGCAAACGCATCGGGTGCCGCGTCGATCGGCACGATTCTCAACGGGACGCCCTCAGCGGCCAATTCCCGCGTTCCCCCGGCATCGGTGGCGACGACCGGCAATCCGGCCGCGAGGGCTTCGACGTACGCCAGGCTCAAGCCCTCGTGCTCGCTGGCCGAAATCAGCACGTCGGCGGCAGCCAGTACGCCTGACACGTCATCGACCGCGCCCAGCCAGGTCACCGCATCGCTCACTCCATGCCGGAGGATGGCGGCATTCGTTTCTTCGACTGTTTGCCTGGCCGCCGGGTGGACCTGTGCGGCTTCCCCCGCCAGCAGCAGGCGGACGGCAACCCGGTTTCCCTCTCGCCGTAATTTGTCGCGCAGCGCCGCAACAATCGCCGGCAACAGGGGAAACCGCTTCTGCGGACGCGGATTGGCCAGCGTCAGCAGGACGAAATCGTGCTCGCCGATCCCCTGCTCGCGGCGGACGCGGCGGCGCATTTCGGGATCGCGCGACTTCCGTGAAATGTCCTCCGTGTCGATCCCGTTCCAGACTGTCCGCAAAGGAATCGGCTGCCCAGTTGCGGCGAGCTCGGTTTCAACGGCCTGGGCGCAGGCGGCGAGCAGGTCGCATTCGCCAATCCTCAACTCAGCCTGACCAGCTTGCCAACCGGGACGCGTGTTGTGAACCGTCGCCACAACCGGCAACTCCGCGGCTGCGATCTGCGACAGGTCGTCGCGGTCGAGAAGATGAGCATGGACGACGTCGGCACCGTCGGCAATGGCAGTGCGCACGGCCGCAGCAACGCGCGCAGGGCGGTCACGCGGCAGTTGAGCCAGATCGCACGTGCCGGGCGGTGCGGGAAAGGGCGCCCGCGTCGGCGAGCCGACTGTAATGATCCGGCAATGCGAGCCCCGCTGGTTGAGGGCCCGCGCCAGGTCGATCGTCACGCGCTCGGCCCCACCGCGCTGCAGGCTCGTCACGACCTGTGCGATTCGCAAACGTTCATCGTAATGCACGTCGAGCGCCGCATACCGGACGATCCGGTACGTGCCGGCGTGCAACTCGGTGGCGATCGCTTCATCGAGGTGCATGCCTTCCTGCATCCGGCGGGCGACCGCGTTGGCGAGGGATGGCTCCATCAGCACCGACAACTGCGGCGGAAACGGAAACCGGGCGGCGGCCGCTTCTTTGAAGTCTCCGCCGAATTCCTGATACAGGCGGCGCCAGACCGCGGGATCGAATTCCGAAAGTGGCGAGCCGGCATCGTAGGACGGCCTTCTCAGGCCGTCCGTGTCGTTTATTGTGGCCTCAGTGTTCGGCACCGCGTCGTCTTCGGCCGTGTCTGCCGTCAGCGCCTCCACCGGCCAGCCGATCGCACACAGCGGCAAGCCGCTGGCGCTGGGCGGAGGAACGACAATCGGTCGATTCGCCGCCAGCCACGCACCCGCGCGCACGAGCCAGATCGGCGTGGCGGCCTCCACAAGGATCTCGGCCAGTTCTGCGTGGGGGCGGTGCGTCACGTCGCGGACGGCGCAGCCGGCCTCGCGTGCGCTGCGCGCCGTGCGGCCGGCAAGCAAGGTCGCTCGCGGGCCGCCGCCGAAAACGACCGCCGCAAGTGCCGCTTCGCTCTCAATCGCCGGCATCCCTGCCCCCTCTCAATACGCGGGCGGAAAACCGGCGCGATGCACCGGCGGCGCCGGAGTCTGCGGCGGAGGCGGGGGAGTCGAAGTGCCGATGATCACCGGACCGCTCGTGGACTGAAATGTGTCGAACGGCTGATCGGTCCGCACGCCTCCTGCGCCCGGCCGCACCTCGAGGATCTGCACATCCGAAGGGGTGCCGCCCGTATACACAAAATGCCCCTGGTGTCCGGGACCGACGGTGAATTCCCCGCTGTTTGGCGTGTGGCCCACGCGACAGGAATAGCGGACAACGCAGCCCGGAGTATAGATCGGGTCCTCGAGCCAGAAGCCGTCGGCCACGATTCGCGGCGCGCGGCGCGGTTTCGGTCCCGATTTCGGGCCGGGGGGCTGCGTCACCGGATCGGGCTGTACGCCGACCGGATAATCGTCTTGCATTGATTTCTTCTGTCCGCGCCAGACCGCGATGATAACGATCAGGACGACGCCTCCGACGAGCAAGAGCACGCAAGGGCAGAGTATTCCGGCCAGCAGGCTGCTGCGTACTCCGGTCGCCACGGGGGGATTGGAAACGGGCGATTGCGAGTTCTGAACGGGTACCCTCTGCTGCGGCAGAGTTGCCGGCTGGGGTTGGGGCGCGGTTGCCGTTTGAGGCTGCGGCGACGTCGTCACTGGCGGGCGCACTGTTTCCACGGGCTGGGCCAATTCCTTCGCGGGAGCCGGCAGGTCGTACGAGATGCGGAATCCGGTGTCGGCATTGCGGGTTCCCGGCGTGCTGCGAAACCGGGCCGCCGAGCGGCCATTCTTGGCGTCCTTCAAGAACGATCCACCCCGCAGCACGCGGCGCGGCTTATCCGACAGGTTCGAGCGCGTCTCCAGCGGATCGGTCGCGTCGCCTGTGGGATACGGCCCATACCAGTCGCGGCACCATTCCCAGACGTTGCCCGCCATGTCGACGAGTCCCCAGGGGTTTGCCTCTTTCTGTCCCACGGGACGCGTTCCATCTCCGGAGTTTCCCTTGTGCCAGGCGATGCGGTCGGCGTCGCGGTCGCTGTCGCCGTTGTAAAACGCAGTCGTCGTTCCAGCCCGGATCGCAAATTCCCATTCCGCTTCGGTGGGAAGCTGGAACTTGTGGTTCGTCTTGCCCGAGAGCCATTTCGCGAACGCCTCGGCGTCGTCCCACGTCACGAGCACGACGGGATGGTCGTCGGTCTGGGCGAAACCGGGGCTGCGCCAGTTGTAGCCCGGCTTCTGGACGAGTTCGCCGTTCTGGAGGCCGAAGCCGCCCGAAGTGCCTTTTTCGGATTCGGTCTTGTAGCCAGTTGCCGCGACGAATTTTGCGAACTGGCCGCGCGTGACAGGAGTCTTGGCCAGGTAGAAGGGGTGACTGATCGTGACCTGCCGTTGCGTCTCGTCGCTGCCGCGATTCGCCTCGCCGACCGGAGAGCCCTGCGTAAACGTGCCGGGCTGAATCAGTACCAGTTCCAGCTTGACGCCGCCCCCCAGGTCGATCGTTTGCATCGGATCGGCTGCGTGCGCTGTCACGATCGCGGAAAGAAACACGGCAGCGGCTGCCAGCCAGCCAAGCGCGTGCCCCGAGCGTTTGAAAGTCATCATGAACGGCCCCGATTTGAAGTCATGCAGGCGGGAAATTTCGGCAGGTTGCAGGGATCAGGAACGCAGCGTTCAGCGAATGGATCACGGAAACATGTCGGAATTCCACGCACGAACGGCATTACATCGTACCGGGAGGGGCATGTCAAATCCGGGCGGCCTAACGCCAACCCGCAGGCAGCCATCTGGAATACGAGAAGTTGAATTAGCCACGGATGAAACACGGATTGAACACGGATCCGAAGGATTCGTCTTTATCTGTGTTTGATCCGTGTTTCATCCGTGGCTGCTTCTCACGTTCTGTGACAAGCTGGAGTGCGGTGCAAAGTTCCGACGTTCTTTGTACGGCTATCGATTTCGCCACTTGGCGCTGTGGCAGCGACCGATACAATTCCGTGCGGCATTTCAGTACGCACCCTCGGGGACATCCTCATGCGATCGGTGCTTGGCGTTCTGCTGATCATTTCGCCGCTGATGGCGGGTGCGGACACCGGCCCTTCACCGCTGGAGATTACGGCGGACACGACGCTTGATCCTCAGAAAACGTACGGCCCTATCCTGATCAAGGCGTCGAACGTCACGATCGATGGGAAAGGGGCGTGGTTGATCGGTGCGACGCAGGGGGATCCGAAGCAGTACAAGGGGATCGGGATCTCGGCCGCCGGCGTTTCGAACGTCACGCTCAAGAACGTCAACGTCAAAGGCTGGGAGACGGGGCTCAAAGTCGTCGAAGGTACCGGGTGGCACGTTGAAAACTGCAATTTCTCTGACAATTTTCACGATCCGAAGTTCGGCTGGGGCGAAAACGGCCGGCGCGGCGGGATCGTCCTCGAACGAGTCCACAAATCGAAGGTCGTCAAGAACAGGGCCAACCGCGTCTGGGACGGCTGCGTGCTCGTCGATTCCAATGACAATCAGCTCGAAGACAACGATTTTTCTCACGCTTCGAACACGTGTCTGAAGATCTGGCATTCGTCCCGAAACATTTTCCGGAAGAACAACTTCAGCTATGGGCTGCGGATCGATCCAGGCGAGGTGCACGCGCGGGATTCGACGTCGGTCCTAATCGAGAGCGGCTCCAACGACAACCGCTTCATCGATAACGATTGCACTCACGGCGGCGACGGCATTTTCATTCGCGTGCTCAATCAGTGGGTCAGCACAGGAAACTACTTCGAGAGCAACGACTGCTCCTACGCCAACAACAACGCATTCGAGGCCTGGTCGCCGCGGAATAAGTACGTCCGCAACAAGGCCAACCACAGCAGCTACGGGTTCTGGCTGGGCGCTTCGGACCAGACAGTGCTGCTCGAGAACGAAGCCTCGTACAACGGGCTCGCGAGCGGATTTCACAATTCGCCTCACCTTCCTGAAAACGGCCACGCCGGGATCGTGTTCATGTTCGGCCCTTCGAGCCACACGGTCGTCCGCGGCAACAAGTGCGTCGGCAACAACGGCGCGGGGGTCGCTCTGATTGGCGATCAGCAGAGCAAGGGAAAGAAGTTCAAGGCCTGGCACTGGATCATCGAGCAGAACACATTCACTGAAAATAAGTGGGGCATTTTTGCCCAGCACGCCGACTGGATCGACGTGGCAGCGAACGTCTTCGAGAAGAACAGCAAGGCCGAACTGTTCGACGCCGGGGACGTGACTAACCTGACGCAACGGAACGCGTCGGCAAAAGCCGGCGAGCATCCCACGGCGCGCCTGCACGGTCCAGACGTCGCGAAGGTCGGTCAGGAAGTGCAATTCGAAGCCCGTCGTTCGAGCGATCCCTCCGGGCGCAAACTGGAGTATCGCTGGATGCTGGGAGACGGGACGGAATCTTCAGACGCGTCGCCGGGCGCACACTCATACAAGGCGCCCGGGTTCTATCGCGTGGGGCTGACGGTCAGCAACGGCCACCTTTCGGACCTGGCCTGGCAAGATCTGTACGTCGTCGGGAACTCGCCGGAAATCGGGACGGAAGGCAATGCCGCCGACTGGACGTGGGTCGATCCGCAATCCAAGGTGCAATTCTCGGACGACGCCGAGACGAAGATCGCCGGCAAGTCCTCGTTGTTCGCGCACGTCTCTCCGTACGGCGGCTTTCGGCTGAACCTGGCGTATCCGGCGTCGAAGCGCGCCGGCTGGCGGCTCAAGGACAAGACTCGGCTCGTGTTCTGGTTTAAAGGGATCAACGAAAACGTCCCCGCGTGGCAGGACGCCAATCCGATCGTGACGCTGTACGAGTCGGAAGAGAAATCCTTGAAGCTGACTCCCCAGGGAGACTTTCTCAGCACGCCCCCCTACAACGAAGCCCGCGAAGGCTGGTACTACTTCGCCGTTCCGCTGGCCGGCGACAAACAATGGAAGCGCGAAGGCGCCGACATCGAAACGGCCAACTGGCTCTCGATCGGCTTCGACTCGTGGGGCGCCCCGCCCTTGCGCATCTGGCTCGACGGCCTGGCCCTGGAATGACTGCGCTCGTAGTACCGCTTCAGCCGGCGCGATCAGTACGATGAAATCTAGACAAATGCTGCGTTGCGTCTGGTCTTAATATGACACACTCCGACCGAATCCTCTGTGAGCAGCGCAGGTGTACCCAGATGGGTTTGATCTCTGACCGTCGGGCGTGGCGCGTCATACGACGGTTGCCAATTCTGGCGCTGCCGGTAATCGCCGTATTCGCAACACACCCGGTAGCGTTCGCACAGGAAAAGAAGCCCCCGACCGTGCGGCCCGAATCCGCGGCGGCTCCTGAGCCGAAGCGCACCTTTCCCTCATTGCCGGGGGCCGTTCGCAGCCCGCCTCAGTGGGTGAAGAAGGACCTGCCCTTCGACATCGTGCAATTTTTTGAGTCGATCCCCGAGAGCGAGAACGCGGCTCCCTTGTACCTCGAAGCGCTGTACGAAATCTCACCGTCTGAAATGAAAGATTGCGTGTCGCCGGAGCATCATGCGGCGCGCGGGCCGTTCCTCGAAGCGAGATACGCGGGAACGATCAAGCTGATGAGCACCAAACCCGATCAGGTTGACCGCGCAGAAATTGCCGACAACCTGTTAGAGTATCGCGACGCATTTGCGAAGCTGGCGCAGGCTCAGCAGCGACCGAAATGCGTCTTCGAGACTGGCATCAGTATCGACTCCCTCGTTCCGCACGCACGGGCCTGCCGGCAGGTCGTGCGGCTTTTGGAATGGCAGGTCAAGGCTCACCTCGCCGACGGACAGATCGAGGCTGCGATCGATGACATCGCAATCGCCCTGCGACTGTCCCGCGACCTGCGCCCGCGTGGCCCGCTGATCAGCCAGTTAGTCAGTTTTGCACTCGATGCGGTCATTTCTTCAAGCCTCTTGCCGATGGTCCTGGCAGCGAAAGGGCTTAGCGTAGCGCATTGTGACCGGCTGCTGGAGCTGGTGACTCTCCATGTGGAAGACATGACCAATCCCCTGGTCGAGGGATGTCGCCATGCATACGTGATGTTCCGCGACTTGCTCCACCGCCTGGAAACGAAAGACGAGTCTGAATCATTTTTGCAAGCGATTCAGCCTTACAAAAAGGTCGTCGCCGCCATGACCTCCTCCGACTTCGCCGCAGAAGTTGTCGGCCTCAATCGCTGGGCCGGTCCGCTCGTCAACGCCCAGACTTCGAATGTTCGCGAATTGCGGCGGCTGATCGTGGCGCAGAACGAAGCCCTGCGGGAAATGAAGATCGTTCCAGCGATCGTGCCGTCACTGCTGGAGATGACCGAACTGCCGAATAATGCCGAGGCATATCGTCGCAACCGCACGCGGCTCGGCGCCACGCGGTGCCTGATCGCGCTGCGACGCTGGCAGCTCAAATCGATGGGCGCCAATCCTCCTGATTTGCAGGTCCTCTGCAAAGAAGTCGGCATGAATCAGGTTCCCGTGGATGAGTACTCGGAAAAAGGCGAACCGTTGCGGTTCAGGCTGATCGCCGGCGAGTTCATCGTCTACTCGGTCGCCGGCGACGGCAAAGACGATTGGGCCCTCGCCGACTGGGAATTCGGCAAGCAGCCCGGCGACTGGATTTTCCGCCTGCCGGCGCGCCCATAGCGGCAAACTGACAACCCTGACCACAGCGAGCCGGTGGGGTTTATCCCACCGGTATCAAGGTGAAAAACGCAGCTTGGGATGCACGGTGATGCGGATCCTCCTGATACCGGCGCAACGCTGTGCACCGTCGCAACTGGGCAGGGTCGACTTGTTTCTTGACCCGGATACCGCCGGAATAAATCCGGCGGCTCGCTGAGTCGAATCCACTGCACGCTGGTTGCGCCGGGATCGCTACGACTCCGCCAGCTCTTCCTGCAACTGGCACCAGCGGTCTTCGGCGGCAGTGAGCTGGGCGCCCAGCGACTCCGATTCGTTGTGCAGGCGCAGCGCCTCGTCGGCGTCGGTCGTTTCCAGCATCCGGGCCAGCGCCTGTTTCTTCTCCTGATCGAGGCGGGCCACCGTGCGCTCGACGTTCGAGAGTTCCTTGCGAATTTCCCGCTCGTTTCGCCGGGCTGCCTTCGGGGCCGAGTTCCTCGAATTACGAAGGTCGGCAGGGGCCTGCGACATCCGGGTCGCCATTTCACGCTCGCCTTCTTCGATTTCCCGATTGACGGCGTACAGGTAGGCGTCGTACTGGCCGCGATAATTCGTCACGTGTCCGTCTCGAACTTCGACGATGCACGTGGCAACTCGCTTCATGAAGTGCCGGTCGTGGCTCGTGAAGATCACGGTTCCCCTGTACTCGATCAGGGCCTCGGCCAGCGCCTCGACCGTATCCACGTCGAGGTGGTTGCCGGGCTCGTCGAGCACGAGCACGTTGTGCTGACTGAGGAGCAGCCCCGCCAGGCACAACCGGGCCCGCTCGCCACCCGAAAGAACGGAGACCGGTTTTTCGACGTGATCGCCGCGGAACAGAAGCGCACCGGCCTGGTCGAGAATCTCCTGCGTTTTCGTGCCTCGCGCCGCGGTGGCTTCGAGGTATTCCATGACCGTCCACTTCTCGGGCAGGCTCGTGTAGACGTGCTGGGCATAGATCCCGATCTGGCAGCCGAAACCCCACCGCACTTCGCCTGCCAGCGGCGCGAGCGAATCGACGACTGTCCGCAGAAATGTGGTCTTCCCCTGGCCGTTGTCGCCGACGATGGCGGCCCGCGAGCCATGATCGATCTCAAGATCGATCTCGGAGGCTACCTGCCGCTCGGGATAGCCGATCGCCAGGTCCTTGCAGCGCAGGGCCGGTCCCTGGCGCGGATCGACGAGCGGCGCACGAATGCGGGCCGTCGGCTCGTTGCCGGCGACGGCGGTGACTTCCAACCGTTCAAGCTGTTTGCTCTTGGACTTGGCCCGCGTGGCGGTGCTGGCGCGGGCCTTGTTGCGGGCGATGAAATCTTCGAGGTGCCTGCGCTTGGCGAGGACTGCCGCGTTCGAGCGTTCGTCGTGCTCGCGGCGTTCGCGCTGGTATTCAAGAAACTCGTCGATCTTGCCGGGGTAGGCGGTGAGCTTCCCCCGCGATAAATCGAGTGTGTGGCTGCACGTCGCGTTCAGAAACGCACGATCGTGAGAGACGATCAGGCAGGCCTCCTTGTAGTTCCGCAGGAAGTGCTCGAGCAGGATCTGCGTGCGCAAGTCGAGGAAGTTCGTCGGCTCGTCGAGCAGCAGCAGATTGGGCTCGTGCAGCAGCAGGGCTGCCAGCTTGACGCGCGTCTGCCAGCCGCCGGAAAGCTTCGCGAGCGGACCGTCGAGATACGCCCCCTTGATCTCGAACTGCCCCGCGACTTCACCGCATTTCCACTCGGGCTGTCCGCTGTCGCGGATCAGGAACTCGTGGGCTGTTTCGCCCGGCAAGAACGGATCGTGCTGACGAAGGTAACCGAGCTGCAGCTTCGGATGCCGCGAAATCTCGCCACGGTCGAGTTCCTCTTCGCCCAGCAGAATCCTGAGCAGCGTGCTCTTGCCGGCGCCGTTGCGGCCGACGAATCCGACTTTCACGTCGTCGGTCAGCGTCGCGTCCGCACCGTCCAGCAGAACCTGTTCGCCATAACACTTGTACGCGTCCTTAATCTGCAGCAACACAGCCATCAGTCGGAAAGTCCCTGGGAGGAATGGGGCATGCTGGCATGAATAACATGCCATCGGTTGGGGAAAGAAAGGTATGCGATTCACGCCTGCGGGAAAAGGCCGGATCAATCCATGTGTACCGGCAGTGCGTCTGTGGCGCGCGCGGTTCGCCAGTCGGCGAACCACTGGATCACGTAAAAGAACACGGGCGTCAGGAAGATGCCGAACAAAGTCACCCCCAGCATGCCGGCGAACACGGCGGTCCCCAGCGTGCGCCGCATCTCGGCTCCGGCCCCTTGCCCCAGCACCAGCGGCACCACGCCGAAGATGAATGCAAAAGAAGTCATGATGATCGGCCGCAGGCGCAGCTTGCAGGCGTCGAGCGTCGCCTGAAACCGGTCGACCCCCGCCTCGTGCCGCGACCGGGCGAATTCGACGATCAGGATGGCGTTTTTGCACGCCAGGCCCACCAGCACGACGAAGCCGATCTGCGTAAAGATATTGATGTCCATGCGGGCCGCGATCACTCCGACGATCGAGCACAAAAGGCACATCGGGACCACGAGAATCACCGCCAGCGGCAGCGACCAGCTTTCGTACTGCGCCGCCAGCACCAGAAACACCAGCACCACGGCCAACACGAACGCGTACATGGCCGTATCTCCGGCCTTCTGCTGCAGCAGGGCCAGCTCGGTCCATTCGGCGCGCATCGACGGAGCCAGATTTTCCTGCGAGACCCGTTCCAGCAGGTCGATGGCCGTTCCCGAGCTGACGTCGGGGCCGGCGTTGGCGTTGATCAGCGCCGGTCGTTCACGTACAGCGAGCCGAAGTACACCTGCAGCGTGTTGAAGACTTCGGTCATCGAAATCCCCATCTGCTTGGCCGCCGTGCGATCGACGTCAAGATACAGCCAGGGCGTGTCGGCCCGGAAGCTGGTGAACACGCTGGCAAGTCCCGACGTGGTGTTGCCTTCGTCGACGATATTCTGCCCGACGCTTTGCAGGGCGCTCAGGGATCCGTCTCCGCGGTCTTCGATCACGATTTTGAAGCCGCCGGCGGTCCCCAGGCCGTCGACCGGCGGCGCGCCGAGAACATTCACGACGGCGTCCTGCACCACGTCGTCGACTTGCGTTTTGAGTCGATGGGCAATTGCGTCGCCTGTCAGGTCGCGGCCGGCGCGCTGCTCGAAGTCGTCGAGCATCAGATACACCGTCCCGAAGTTGGCCGCGTTTGCCCCCAGCAGGACCGATTGTCCCGCGATGGCCACCGTATGGCGGATCCCCGGCGCCCGCCCGGCGAGTTCTTCGACTTGCCGCACGACTTCGGCAGTACGATCGAGCGACGCCGAGTCGGGCAAGCGCACATCGACCAGCAAGTAGCCCTTGTCTTGTGCCGGAATGAAACCGGTTGGAGTGCGGTTAAACAATTCGTAAGTCGCATACAACAGGCCAAAGTAGACCAGCAGCACGACGACGCTCCCGCGCATCAGCAGACCCACTGATCCCGCATACCCGCGCGTAACAATCGCAAATCCGCGGTTGAAGACCCGGAAGAACCAGCCCAGCAGGGCGTTTCCGGGCCGACTGACAAACCAGCCCAGTACGCCGCCGGCCACTGCTGCGGCCCACGGTGAGTAACTGACGAGGTCCGGCGTCCATTTCGCAGCCAGGCCAGGCAGTGCGGCGCCCCATGCGGCGTGATCAGTGATGGCCGCAGCCCACTTCGCGGCCAGGGTGGGCAGATTCGGCGCGAGCCAGGATGTCCCCCAGGCGAAGCCGGCCCACGCAAATCCGAGCAGCCAGCCGAATCGCGGGACGGCATCGCCGTGGCCCTGCGACCTGGGCTTCAGCAGCAGCACAGCCAGGGCCGGGCTGAGCGTCAGTGAGTTAAACGCCGAAATGACGGTCGAGATGGCGATCGTCAGCGCGAATTGCCTGAAGAACTGACCAACAATTCCCGAAATGAACGCGCACGGCACAAATACGGCGCTTAAGACCAGCCCCACGGCGATCACCGGCCCCGAGACTTCATCCATCGCCTGGATCGCCGCGTCGCGGGGCGCCATCCCCTCTTCGATATGATGTTCGACCGCCTCGACGACGACGATCGCGTCGTCAACGACAATTCCGATCGCCAGCACGAGCCCGAACAGCGTCAGCGTGTTGAG
The DNA here is from genome assembly GCA_016200145.1 of Planctomycetia bacterium. GTDB lineage: Bacteria > Planctomycetota > Planctomycetia > Planctomycetales > Planctomycetaceae > JACQFH01. The sequence continues at coordinate 22,870 of JACQFH010000100.1, forward strand.
GCTGAATCCCGAGGCCGCCATGGCGGCAAACGTCCCCACGATGGCGACCGGCACGGCCACCAGCGGGATGACGGCCGCCCGCCAACCCTGCAGAAACACCAGCACCACAATCGCCACGAGAATGACCGCGTCGCGCAGCGAATAAAAGACTTCGTTGACCGATTCCTGAATGAACGGCGTGGTGTCGTAGACAATTGCGTAGTCGAGCCCCGACGGGAACCGGCCCTTCAGCTCGTCCATTTTCTGTTTGACCGAATCGGCCGTCTTGAGCGCGTTCGATCCGGGTAGCTGATAGACCGACAGTGCCACCGATGGTTTGCCATCGAGCGTGCAGATCTGGTCGTAACCCAAGGCCCCCAACTCAGACCGGGCCACGTCGCGGATGCGAATGATCCGTCCGTCGGTGCCGGTGCGCAGAATCATCTGGTCGAACTGCTCGTCATCCGTGAGCCGGCCCAGCGTGCTCATCGTGTATTGAAAAACCTGCCCGTGCGGCGCCGGGGGCTGGCCGATCTGCCCGGCGGCGACCTGCGCGTTCTGCTGCTCGATCGCCGTCACCACGTCGCTGGCCGACAGGTTGCGGACCGACATCCGTTCCGGATCGAGCCAGACGCGCATGCTGTAGTCGCGCTGGCCGAGAAACGAGATGTCTCCCACACCTGCGAGCCGCGACAGCTCGTCTCGCAACTGGATCGTGGCGTAGTTGCTCAAATACAGGTTGTCGCGGCTGCCGTCGGGCGAGAACAGGTTGACGATCATCAGCACGCTGGGGGATTTCTTCTTGACGGTCACGCCGCGACGGGTGACGAGGGGCGGCAGAATCGGCTGGGCCAGCGCGACCCGGTTCTGCACGAGCACCTGCGCGAGATTCAGGTCGGTTCCCGGATGAAACGTGACCGTCAGCCGGTACACGCCGTCGTTGGTACACTGCGACGACATATACATCATGTCTTCGACGCCGTTGACCTGCTGCTCGATCGGCGCAGCAACCGTATCGGCAACGACCTGCGCGTTGGCCCCCGGGTAGACCGCCGAGACTTCGACGGTCGGAGGCGTGATCTCGGGATACTGCGTGACCGGCAACGTAAACAACGCGATCCCGCCGGCGAGCGTAATTACGATCGACAGCACCGAAGCAAATATCGGCCGGTCTATGAAGAAGCGGGAGAACATGGGGGCAACGGAGACAAAGAGGTCAAAGAGTCAAAGGTGGTTTTGTGAGCCGGGGGACGGGCACCGATTCGATTAGAATTGGTCGCCCCCGGGTGCGTCCGTCGGGAATCTCGGAATTGCGATTTCGGTTTTCATTCACTCCCCCCCTTCGTAAGGGGGGGTATTGTTGATTTCGGATGTGCGATTTCGGATTTCGGATTTTGATTTTCCCTAGAAATTTGAGTTACGTCATTCGCCATTCTTTTCGCCCGTCGCGCGCGCATCGGTCGCCTCACGAACCCCAGGCTCAGCCCGTCGAGCGCTAATCTGCCGGCGGCGTGCAGGTGGCCGCTCGAAAATACGTGCATCCCGGCGAGCCGGTCGATCACGAAGAAGAAAACCGGTGTCAGCAGAACGCCGAACAGTGTCACTCCCAGCATGCCGCTGAAGACCGCCGTTCCCAGAGTCCGACGCATTTCGGCGCCGGCGCCGTGCGCCACGACCAGCGGCACGACCCCCAGGATGAACGCAAACGACGTCATCATGATCGGCCGCAAACGCAGCTCACAGGCGTGCAGCGTCGCCGCGCGCGGATCGACTCCTTCCTCGCGGCGGGCCTTGGCAAATTCGACGATCAGGATGGCGTTCTTGCTCGCCAGGCCGATCAGCACGACGAAGCCGATCTGCGTGAAGATGTTGATGTCCATCTTCGCCATCCACACGCCGGCCAGTGAACAGAGGACGCACATCGGCACGACCAGAATCACCGCCAGCGGCAGGGACCAGCTTTCGTACAGCGCCGCCAGCACGAGAAATACGAATACGACTGACAGACCAAACACGACCATGCCCGTGCTGGCCGCCGTCTTTTCGATAAAGGCCATCTCGGTCCATTCGAACGACATCGAACGCGGAAATTCGCGCTGTGCGATGGCCTCCATGGCTTCGATCGCCTGGCCCGTGCTGACGCCCGTGGCAGCGTTTCCCTGAATCGACGCCGCCGGGTACATGTTGTACCGCGTCAGGACGAGAGGTCCTCCGATCAGCCGCACCGTCGCCAGCGTTCCGAGAGGGACCATCTGCCCCCGCACATTCCGCACGCGCAGCTTCTTGACATCGTCGACATCATTGCGGAATGTCTGCTCGGCCTGCACGATGACCTGCCACGTCCGCCCGAACCGGTTGAAGTCGTTGACGTACAGCGAACCCAGGTACGCCTGCAGAGTCGAGAACACGTCCCCCAGGTTGACCCCCTCCTTGATGCACTTCTCTCGATCCACGTCGGCGAACAACTGCGGCGAGTTCGCGTTGTAGACGGTGAACAGCCCTGTGACACGGTCTTTCTGCTCGTTCCCCTGTTCCACGAGGTTGTCGGTGTGCGCCTGCAGCTCGACCAGCCCGGCGTCGCCCCTGTCTTCGACCATCATTTTGAATCCGCCGGCGCGTCCCAACCCCGATACGGCCGGTGGCGGAAATACGTTGACGACTGCCTCGGGGACTTCGTCAGTGTAGCGCTGCTTCAGCTTGGCGATGACGTCGTCGGCGTGCATGCCGGGTGCGCGGCGTTCGTCGAAGTTCTTGAGAATGATGAACATCGATCCGAAGTTCGATCCGTACGCGCTCAGCATGAACGAATTTCCCGCCACCGAGTTGACGTTCTTGACGCCGGGTGTTTCCTTGGCGATCTTCTCGATCTTGGCGATCACGGCGCGCGTCCGCAGGGCCGACGACGAATCAGGCAACTGCACGCTGGCGACGAGGTAGCCTTTGTCCTGCACAGGGATGAAGCCGGTGGGCAGCTTCCCGAAGCTCCACCAGGTGAGCACCACCAGGCCCCCGTACACCGCCAGCACCAGGCCCGGCACACGCAGCAGCCGCCCCACGAACCGCACGTAGGTGCGCGTCGCACGGTGGAACCCCGCGTTGAACGAGCGGAACAGCCAGCCCAGCAGCGTGTCGAAGAGCCTGGTGAACGCGTCGCGCCGCGCATTGCGGGGCCGCAGGAGCAGCGCCGCGAGAGCCGGGCTGAGCGTCAGCGAATTGAATGTCGAGATGATCGTAGAAACGGCGATCGTCAGCGCGAATTGCCGGAAGAACTGCCCGACGATTCCCGAAAGAAACGCACAGGGGATGAAAACGGCGCTCAGCACAAGCCCCACGGCGATCACGGGCCCCGAAACTTCATCCATCGCCTTGAACGCCGCCGCGCGGGGCGGCATCCCCTGCTCGATATGGTGCTCAACCGATTCGACAACCACGATCGCGTCGTCCACGACAATGCCGATCGCCAGCACCAGGCCGAACAGCGTCAGATTGTTGATGCTGAATCCCGCGGCAGCCATCACGGCGAACGTCCCGATGATGGCCACGGGGACCGCGATCAGCGGAATGATTGCTGCGCGCCAGCCCTGCAGAAACACCAGCACGACGAGGGCCACCAGAATGATCGCGTCGCGGAGCGACTTGACGACCTCTTCGATCGACTCGCGAATGAAGGGCGTCGTGTCGTAACCGATCTCGTACTGCATGCCTTCCGGAAAATCGACCGACAATTCCGCCATCTTGGATTTGATCAGGTCGGCCGTCGCCAGAGCGTTGGCATCGGCCAGTTGAAACACCGCCAGCCCGACGGTCGGTTTGCCGTCGAAGCTGTTGCTGACGTCGTGGCTCTTGGCCGAGAGCTCGGTGCGGCCCAGATCGCGAATTCGGATCTTGCGCCCGTCGGCCGTGCGGCGGACGATAATCTCGGCGAACTGTTCCGGGTCGCGCAGGCGCCCCAGCATAGAAAGTGGTACTTGCAGCGGCTGACCGGACGAAGCGGGCGGCAATCCCATCTGACCGGGTGCAACCGCGGCGTTCTGTTCGCGAATCGCAGCGATCACGTCGCTGACTGCCAGGCCCCGAACCGCCAGCTTGTCGGGATCGAGCCAGACTCGCATGCTGTAGTCGCGCTGCCCGAAGACGATGATCTCGCTGATGCCCGGCAAGCGCGCCAGTTCGTCGCGGAGCTTCATCAGGGCGTAATTGCTGAGGTAGAGCTGGTCATATCGGGGAGGCTGGCCTCCGATGCTGGGCGAGTTGATGCTCACCGTCATCAGAATCTCGGGAGAGCGCTTGCGGGTGGTGACGCCCGCCTGCCGGACGACGGACGGCAATTGGGGCATGGCCAGCGCCAGCCGGTTCTGGACCAGCACCTGCGCCAGGTTCAGGTCCATCCCCGTCTTGAAGGTGACCGTCAGCGTGTACGATCCGTCGCTGGTGCACTGCGACGACATGTACAGCATGTTCTCGACGCCGTTCACCTGCTGTTCGATCGGCGCGGCGACAGTCTGCGCCACGACCTGGGCGCTGGCCCCGGGATAGTTGCAGTCGAACTGCACCGTGGGGGGCGTCACCGCGGGATATTGCGCGAGGGGCAGATGGAACGCCGCAATCCCTCCCGCCAGCGTAATCACGATGGACAGGACCGAGGCGAAGATCGGCCGATCGATGAAGAACCGGGAGAACACGGGTGGCAGAGTCGAAGAGGTCGAAGAGTCATACCAGGTGAGCCGGGGGCGTAAGCCCGCGGGTGCACCCGTCGGAATTTGAAAATCTGCTTACCGCCCGCCTCCCTGAGCTTTGGGCGCAACTGGCTCGCTTCCCTGATGATCGCTGGCAACGACGCTGGCGGCGGGTTCCAGCAGTTCTGGCGAAACCTTCTTGTTGCGGCGCACGCGCTGCACGCCTTTGACGATCACGCGGTCGGAAGTCTTCAGGCCATTCAGGATCACCCGCTTGCCCTCGGTCTGTTTGCCGATTTTCACTTGCCGGTAGATGGCCTTGTCGTCATCGTCGATGACCCACAGGAATCGCTGCCCCTGGTCGGACTGCAGCGCCTCTTCATGGACCAAGAGCGCCTTCTGCGGCGAGCCGATCGGCACGCGCAGCCGGACGAACAGTCCAGGGGAAAGCATCCCCCTGGGATTTCCGACGATCGCGCGGGCCAGCAGGGTTCCTGTCGCGGGATCGACCTGATTGTCGAGAAAATTGATCCGCCCCCACAGGGGCGCCGTCTCTTCGTCCGCCAGCGTGACTTCGACCGGCACTTCGGAGCTCAGTGCCGCCTCGGTTTGTTCCTGCTGCATGATCCTGCGCAACCGCAACAGCGTTCGCTCATCGACGTCGAAGTAAGCGTAGATCGGATCGAGCGAGACGATTGTCGTCAGCGGCGTCGTATCGGCCATCACCAGGTTTCCGGGGTCGACCATTCGCCGGCTGATGCGGCCGGAGATCTTCGAGTTGATTCGAGTGAATCCCAGGTTCAGCTCGGCAGTGTCTCTGCTCGCGGCGGCGGCCGCCGCCGC
>JACQFH010000101.1 GCA_016200145.1 Planctomycetia bacterium
ATCGCGAGGCTCCTTCCTCTCCCTGTGCCTTGAAACCAATCCGGCGCAGGAAAGATGCGGAGGAGCTTCGCTTTTGACAATACCGACTTACGGAGAAACGGTCCGAAAAAGCGCAACTTCAAAAAGCGCTAGCGAGGGAGTGCGGCGTGCTTAGTATTGAAATTGTAGGGTGGGCTGTGCCCACCACAGTCCACGGTGTTGGTGCGCACAGCCCACCCTATGACTGCCGCAAAACCGGGCAATTAAACCTAAAATTGAGACTCGGGTGGCCGGGGCTGGACCAACGGGAAGCCCCGGTGCCTGGCGACTGCGGGTGGAATTCGGAAAGCATTGGAGCGAGCCACGAATTCCCGTCAGGTGATACTTGCCGCCGCCAAGCACGAAAAATGGACCGCGGATAACGCGGATCAAACAAAAAAAAGCGTCAACCGAAGATATCCGCGCGTCGTCCGCGGTTTTTCTTCATCGTTCCTGGTTCGTCACCCATCAATCGCCGCCCTGTCGCCCGGACCGGATTGCGCCTCCGGCGGCAGCGCCTTGCGGTCGCGGGCGGTCACGGCCTGTTTGAGCACGAATTCGATCTGACCGTTCACACTGCGCAATTCCTGCTCGGCCCAGTGCTCTAATGCAGTGTAGAGCGCCGGATCGAGCCGGAGCAGGAATGACTTCCGTGGTTTCATCTTCGCTCACTTACGTGTACAGCGTTCCGGTGTTTACGACCGGAGTCACCTCCGACTCGCCGCACAGCACGACGAGCAGGTTGCTGACCATCGCCGCTTTGCGCTCGTTGTCGAGCTCGACGACCTGCTTGGCGGCCAGTTCTTCGAGCGCCATCTGCACCATGCTGACGGCGCCGTGAACGATCTTCTGCCGCGCGGCGATCACCGCTTCGGCCTGCTGCCGGCGCAGCATCGCCTGGGCGATCTCGGGAGCGTACGCCAGGTGCGTGAGGCGGGCTTCTTCGACGACGACGCCGGCCTTTTCGAGCCGCGCCTGCAGCTCGCGGCAGAGCATGGCCGAGACGTCGTCGACTCCGCTGCGCAGGGTGATCTCCCCTTCCTCTCCGTAGTCGTAGGCATAGCTGTTCGCCAGATGTCTGACCGCCGTTTCACACTGAATTTTCACGTAGTCGTCGTAGTTGAGAACGTCGAAGGCGGCTTGAGCAGTGTCACTCACGTGCCAGACGACGACGGCGGCAATCTCGATCGGGTTGCCGCGGTTGTCGTTAACCTTCAGTCGCTGCGTTTCGAAATTTCGCGTCCGCAGTGAAATCGGCATTTTCAACAGAAACGGATTGGCCCAGAAAAATCCGCTTTCGCGCACCGTGCCGCGGTATTCACCGAACATGATCAGCAGCTTTGCCTGATTCGGCTGGAGCGCAAAATGTCCGAGCGTGAAGATGAACCCGACGATCGCCGCCGGGATCGTCAGGAACAGCAGCAGCGCAGCAGCGCCGCCGGTGTTGGCCGCGAGAACCAGCGTAAAGATCGTCGCGGCAAAGCCGCCGAACAGCAGACCCAGGTTGATTGGCAGCATCTGCCATCCATTGGTCGCGCGAACGATGTTTTCTTTGCTCATGACCCGTCTCCTGAAAAGGACCTGGAATTTATATCACAGTGATATCATTACGAAATCAATGTTGCAATGGATCACCGGAATTCTAAAGCGTGCGATTGCCTGGCCGGTCTAATGTGATACAACATATTGTGTGATAAAGGTTTGCAATCAGTCTATTGGCGGGAAAGATCGAAGGCAGCGATCCGGTTATTTGCGCGACGCCGGGTCGCCGACGCCAGCCATTGCTCGTTCAAAGGGAATCCAACGTCTGATCTTGGATCATTCCAGCGAGAGGTCGAAGCCAGTCTTTCGGTGCTGAATCAGCGTGTGCAAGACGAGGATTTGTTCGCACGGATCGCATGGGGAGAACAGTCGAACAGGAATGGGTGGTCAACACAGGCAGGCCAACTCAACTTCGACGGAGACACTTTCGAATTGAAGCTTTTCAACAGTTCCGAAAGCCAGTGGAACGTTGACAGCATCGAGATTACCCTGAAGATGTTTCTCGAATTTCCGATGCACGATGCGGGGATGGTCTGCGATCTATTCCATTGTCAAATGGACGCGTGGTTTGTCGTCCATGAAGACGAACCGCCGATTATCTTTGGTGTAGCGACCAGCGTCCCGAGACGATGCCTGGACGGGAATGTCCTGGCGGCTGCAATCAACTCGCTTCGATGTGCGTCTGAAGAAGCTATGGAATTGCTGAACTACGAGTTCTCCGACGAGTCCGATTCAGCAGCGAGATAACCATCGCTCGGACAAACACGATGGCATCTCTCATCGACGACGTGGGTGCGCGATGTCTTTGAAGACCGCCTGTCCGCACTGCTCGGCGAAACTGGTGCTCAAGCAGGATCGGGCGCCGGCGCAGGTCAAGTGCCCGAAGTGCCGGCAGCCGTTTCAACCGGCGCGTGCCGCCGAGGCCATCCCCGTCGCAGAATCGGCGCCTGATCCACCGTCGGATCCGCCGGAGCCGGCATCGCGCGTCGAGGCTTCCCGCAAGCAGAAACGAAACCCGAACGATCTGATGCGAGACGTCGTGAACGCCTTCCGCGGGCAGGTCGTTCACCGTCAGCCGACGTGGGGGTATCGGCTCGCTCTTCTGCTCTCGGCGTTCGGGCTGTGTCTCCTGATCGTGGCGTATTTCGCCTGCATGGCCGGCCTCGGATACGGCCTGTACCTCTACGCGACGCGAGTCGTGCCGCCGAGCATGCAAATTCGCGGGCGGGCGTTAATCATTGCCGTCGTGATGCACGCCGGAGTGTTGCTCGCCGGGGCCGCCATGCTGTATGCGCTGGTTGCCCCGCTCTTCAGTTGGACTCGTTCCCGCCCGGAGGGCCGGCTGCTGGATGTGAGCGCCCATCCCGTGCTGCACTGTTTCGTGCGCGCCCTGTGCACGCTGATCGGTGCCCCACTGCCTGCCGAAATCAGGCTCGATCCCACACCCAACGCCGCCGCCGGCCGGTACGGCGGTCTCTTCGGGCTTGTCGGGGGCCGGCTCGTGCTTGTGATCGGCGACCCGTTGTTCCGCGGGCTCAAATTGCGCGCCCTCGCGGGGATCATTGCCCACGAACTGGGGCATTTCAGCCAGGCCAAAGGCGGCCTGCTGCTGCGCTACATTGCCAACGTCACCGATTGGTTCCAGGAGGCGACGTTGCGCACGAGCGCCATTCGGGAGTCGATCGGCGAGCATGGCG
>JACQFH010000131.1 GCA_016200145.1 Planctomycetia bacterium
TAGTTCACCGCCACATCGGCGCCGCCCCGCGCGAGCCGCACGCAACTGGCTCGCCCGATCCCGCGCGAGCCGCCGGTGACCAGGGCCGTCTTGCCGGTGAAACGAGTCATGATCGGGTTTCGAACTTGTGGACTTTGCCGTCGGGACCGATCTGGACGGTGTAGCTCTTGCCGTCGGCGGCGATCGTGGCTTTCACGTAGACGCCCTTGCAATCAGGGGTATCGCTCGAGTTGGCGATGAACTCGGCAGGCGTCTGTTCGCTATCGGGGAGTTTGACGTTGCGGTGGAGCTGAAACTGGGCCTGCAGCGACTTCACCTGCCGCAGCGTCTGCAGTGTTTCCGGGTTTCCGCCCTTTTCGGGACCGTTGCACATCACGGTAACGCGCGGATCGATAGCCCGCACAAGCGTCGGGTTGTTACTGACATTCAGGCCATGATGGGTCACCATGAACAAGTCGACTTTTCCGATCGGGTTCTTCGGCGTCACCAGTTTGGCCTCGACGTTCCACGTCAGGTCGCCGCACGTCAGGAATCGGAATTTTCCGAACGACAGCAGCAGGCTGACGCTTTGGGCATTATCGGTGGGGTCGTCGGGCTGCGGCTTGTTCTCGCCGACAAAAGGATTGTTCTCTCCGGAGTTCGGCAGGACTTCGCCGCTGGCCGTCACCGTCTTCAATTCCAGCGGCGTTGTGCCCGACTTCAGCGGGATCTTGTCGCCGACTTTGAGCGTCTTGGATTTGTTCTGGCTGGCGGCGCGATACTTCGCGGCCCGTTCCGGGAAGCTCGGGTCTTCCGAAAGTTTTTCGGGGACGCCGCGGTCCCAGAAGTTGTTAATCGTGATCTGGCTGGCGAGAGCCGCGTGATTGCCGTAATGATCGAGGTGCCAGTGCGATACGGAGGCATGATCGAGGTGTTTGCGGCCGGCGACGTCGCGCAGCACCTTCAAGATCCGATTGAGATCGCGCCCGCCATTGTCGGGGTAGCCCGAATCGATCAGCAGCGATTCGCCGGCGGGAGTGATGAAGAGCGTCGCGGCCCCTCCCTCCACGTCGATGAAGTAAATGTCGAGCCGGCCGTCTTTCTCGTCGGCCATTCCGGCAGGAATCCGGCCGAGCGACAGGGCGACGAACGCCAATCCAAACACGAGGGAGCGCGCAAGCAGGTTCATGGTGCGGGTCTCGCAGTGAAAGATGAGAGGAAGCGCGTGCCGACATTGTACCGGCTACGGTACCTGTCGTCGCGTCCGCCGATCGATCCATTCGGGATCGACGAATTTCTGAAGCAGCCAGCGCAGCGACGTTTCCGCCGCCTCAATCGAAGCGGCATCCGCCTGACTGTCGGGCCGGCACCCGGAAGCGTCTTCCAGGCCGTGCAGCGCCAGGTGCAGCGGCGTTGGCTGCCGCTGTGCGTCGCTGTTGAATCGCTCCATGATGCGGCGCGCCCAGACGATGCCGAACAGCTCGCGAAAGTCGTCCCACGCACGATCGAGGCCCGCTCTGCCGTCATTCGAGGCGCAGCGACGGGCAGCCTGCCGGTCGGCGATCCACCCTGCCGCAACCAGGCACAGGGTCCCCAGGGCGCGGCCGGTCGGCGCGTCGGCTGCCCATCGAGACGTCGACGGGCAAAGGGGCAGCACCACAAGCCACAGCCCGGCGATCCACAGCAGGGCCGAGACGGTATGTGCCAGCCCGAGATAGTTGCCGGCCCCCATCAGCGACACCAGTAGAAACCCGACGACCACCGGGGTTTCGAGATCAAAAGCTGCCGGATTGTTCATTCCACGCCATACAGCCGGCATAACCGGCCATGCGAATACCAGCACCAGCGGAACGAGGACAAACCAGGTCCAGGCGCGATTGATCGGCCGGCGTGCGCCAAGGGCCGCGACGGGGGGTATCAGGGCCACCACCGCGGCCAGATACCACAGGCAGCCCGCCCACGAGCGCAGCGAAGACGGCACAAGCGCCACGATCGAAACAACCGTCCACACCGTCCATGCCAGAAACATGGCCGGCCAGGCGTGGGCGAGTGCCGTGCCGCGGAGCCCCGCGCGAAGTCGCAGCAACACCGGCAGCAGGGACGCCACGCCCATACAGGCGGAGATCATCAGCCAGTCGTCAGGCACGGAAAAATCCCGGAAATCAGCAGTTCTGCCGCATGAACGAGGCTGGCTGGCGATGTTCCTGCTGTGAGCATTGTTCGCAACATTCCAGTCCTGCGCGAGATACGACCGCCGATTGCCGGGAATTTCCGTCACGACCGGTGCGCGGCGGGATGGTCGTCCTGTGTGTGGCGCGATTCCCGTGATGCCAGCCGATTTCACAGGTCGAAAATACCACGTGTCAATCCCACACTGGAATTTTACTCGTTGACGCGTCGGAGTGCATCCGGACGGCACGAACAGACAGGTGGGTTGGTCCAGGGTTCGCCTCAGTCCCAGAAGTTTCGAAACACCTAATTAAATCAGGAGACACTGACCATGAAGTGGATGACTTTGACCGCCGCCCTGCTGTTCTGTTGCGCGACCGCGACAGACGTGCAGGCTTTCCATCTGGGCGGCTGCAATTCGGGCTGCAATTCGGGCTGCGGCCGTTCGAGCTGCTGCCGCTCGAGCTGCGGCCGTTCCTGCTGCCATCGGTCGAGCTGCTGCAAGGCTAGCTGCTGCGCTCCGGCCCCGACCTGCTGCGCTCCCGCTCCGACTTGCTGCGCTCCGGCTCCAACCTGCTGCGCTCCGGCCCCGGTGTGCTGCGCTCCGAAGCCCTGCTGCGCTCCCAAGTGCTGCAAGCCCAAGTGCTGCAAGATGCCCAAGATCAAGTGCTGCAAGAGCCGTTGCTGCAAGCCCAGCTGCTGCGCCCCGGCTCCCACCTGCTGCGCTCCGGCCCCGACGTGCGCTGCTCCTTGCGCTCCGACGTGCGCCGCTCCCGCCGCTGCGTGCTGCAACTAGTTTCGAGTTCACTGCGTGATTCGCGACCGGGTTATGGTCGCTCTGGCGACCATAACCCATCCCTTACGACCCAACCCGCCTGCGCGGCTTATATATAAATCTCTTCAGGCGCTCCTGATGAGGAACATCGGCGGAGCCGGAGTGACGCACCCGAAAGGGGCGGCGCCCCGGCCCGCCGATGTCGCTTTTGGTACGCCGTCAATCCAGGTTCACCGGAAACACCTGGAAGGTCACGTACGACGCCCTGCCGGAACGCCGCGTGACGAGCGCCTGAGCCCAGGTTTCAAGTGACGCCAGACGGCCCGCATCGACGTCGCCCAGGTCAACGATGGCCTCCGGAATCGACCAGGCGGGCCCCAGAATCCCCAGCCGCTCGAGTTCGGCGAAGCGCTCGGGCGTCACGAATTCGGTATAGCCGTAGTTCCCCGGCGAGCGATACCGCAAAATCTCGCGCCACGACACGTAGATGTGCGTAATCCCTTCGGCCCGGAGTTTTTCACGGATCCCTGCCGCGTCGCGCAACCCTGCAGTGGCAGCTGCGTCGCCTGGCCGCGCTGCCATCCAGTCTTCGACAATCGACCGATCGAAGACCGTGTTGTAGACGATCGGGAAACGGGCCTCGAAGACGGCCGCATCGCCGACCGAGAGCACTTTCGAGCCGCTCGGCAATTTTTCGTGCAGATAGGCCAGCTCTGGCGAGACCTTTCGCGCCACGAATTCTTCCGCCTCGTCGAGATTGCGCAGAAAATCGTTGTAACCCCCGAGCTGCGTGCGCGTGACCGTGGCGAGATTGAACAGGCTGATCGCAGCCAGGACGGCCACTCCCACGATGCGTGCCGGGAACGTCGTGATCGACCACCACCATGCCGCGCCGGCCCCGGCTGCGAGTGCAACAACGGGAAGCATGGGAACCCAGAAGCGATCGATGCGATGCGTGAACAACCAGCACGAAAAGAACAACCACCCGATGTACAGCCAGATTCCCGCCACGCGGCGGTGCATTCTCATTGCGAACAGCCCGAGGGGCGCCAGCGCGAACAGCAGCGGGTTGACCCAGTCGTTGCGGATACTCACGTCGAGAGCCATCCCGATCAGGCTGGCGGCTGAATAATCGTCTGGTCGATGCGCCTTGCTCCAGCGCACATCGACAGCCGGATCCCAATCTCGTCCACCGAAGACGCTGTAAGCCAGCGGATAAACCGGATTGCCAGTCTCGGCGGCATTCTTTGTAAGCCACGGCCCCATGATAAGAAACACGCCGCACACGAATTCCAGGGGCGCGGCCCACCTGCTTCGCGGAGGATTCGAAGTTCTCCATGCCAGCCAGCACAGCGCAGCGCCCGCAGGAATGACGACGGAAACGAGCGCGGGATATTTGCACGACATGGCGCTCCCGGCCATGACGCCCGCCAGCAGGTAGTGTCTCACCTGTGAACCCGGTGCGCCTGTGCCGTCTCGCCGCCCGTCGAGAGCGATCATCACCGCCAGAAGTGTTGCCAGCAGGAAGAAACTCAAGCCCCCCTCCGCGTAGGCGATCGTCGAAATACGGTGAGTCCACGGGGTCGCCAGGTACAGAAACGCGGCGCACAGGCCGGCCGTCGTGCCGAACCAGCGACGCCCGGCCGCGAACAGACCCAGCGCGGTGAGCGGTGCAAAGGACATGAGGACGCACTTGCCCGCGAGCGCTCCGCGATACCAGTCGCCACGTAACACCATCGCCAGCAGCGTCAGCATCTCGGTGCCGAATGGAAAGCTGGTATAGACGTTGTGCTCGAGGAAAGTAATGCGGCCGGCCTGATAGAACTCCTTCGGTCCCTCGAAGTGATACTCGTTCACGTCGAAGTCGACCGACGGAAGCATCGACCCCAACAGCATCGCGAGCACGAAAGGGACGCACGGAATCAAAACCAGCCACTGGCGCCTCACCGTTCTCCCCCCCTTCGTAAGGGGGGGCAGGGGGGGTGTCGTGGCTTGATTACTGCACCCGAAAATGCCGAACCGCAATACCGATTCAATCACCGCGGCCGCGATGATCACTCCGCTGAGCAGCGACCGCGACAGCGCACCGGCCAAACCAGCGCCAAGCGTCAACAGCGACAAGGCAGCCAACCCGGCCCCGAACGCGAACACGGTCCGCTCAGTGCTTCCACCCGGCATGGCCGAGGTTCGGTTCCCGCGCAGGCGGATCGACGAAATCCAAAAGTTCGGGAACGGCCAGCCAGATCTGCCAGCGCACGGCGGGAGGATTGTTCGGCAATTCGAGAAAGAAGAAGGCCGTCAGAAAAACAGCAACCCATACGACAGCCAGCGCCGCGAGCGGAAAACGCCTCGCGACGGTATCGGGGTGACCTGGTTCCATGAGGCCGTTCGTGCGAAATGGGCGCGGCGGAGTTCGTGAGCCGTGCTTATTCTACGTTGGAACCGCACTGCTGTATTGGGAGGGGTTGGGATTTGTCTTTGCGTCACCCCTTACGAAGGGGGGGAGAAGTTAACCCGGCAGCAGGGCGGCGAGTTCGGGGTGCGGGCGGGCGATGACGTCGGCCAGGATCAGCTTGCCTCCCAGCTTTTCGACCGTCGCCTTGCCGACGGCGACAGCCGTCTGGACGGCAGCCACGTCCCCCTTGACGATAATTGTCACGTAGGCGGCGCCGATCTTCTCTTTGCCGACGAGCGTGACGTTTGACGATTTAAGCATGTCGTCGGTGGCGTGCAGCGCGGCGACCAGCCCTTGCGTTTCCAACAGGCCAATGGCGTCGGAGGTGCTCATGTGTTTCTCTCTCGGAATTCGATAGTCGTAAAGCCCCAGCATGGGGCTGAAAGCCGGTTTGGGGTGGGCAAGCTGCCTGACAACTTCCAGGGGCGCCGGCAGAATCGAGACGATTCCGCTGCTCCCCATCTTCTCGGCCAAGGCCTGGCCGGCACGAGCCGCGTGCGTGACGTCGGCGGTTGAGCCGATCAGCTTGATGCACTGCTGCGGTCCGTCGGTGCTTTCGATGCCCAGAATCTGCACACCCGCTGACTTGGCGCACAAGTCGGCGACCATCAAAGACGGCGTCAGATTGCCGACTTCGAGCAGGGCCAGGCTGTAGGATTGAGTTTCAGGCACGTTGGGCAGACGGATGGATTCAAGCTTCGAAAGTCAATGATCCAGGATAGCATACCGTTGGAACGAGGCGGCCGATTAACGGCAGAGTGCCTGTCCAAACGGAAAAAGAGTCACGGATGGAATTTCCGCAGGAATTATCCGTGGTATTGCCACGCCATCCGTGGCCTGATTTCACCGGCTTTTGGGCCGCAGTGCCTTACAGCCCCGCCAGGCGTGTTTCGGCGTCGCCGAAGCTGTCGACTTTCACGTCCATGCGGTCCATCAGCGACAGGTACAGGCTGCACAGCTTGCGGTTGTCGTCGCCGGCCGCGGTGTAATCGAGAACGCGGCCCGTCGCCAGCGTGCCTCCCAGGCCGCCGACCGTGAGCAGCGGCACCTTGCTCGAATCGTGCGCGCTCCCCGACCACAAGTTGGAAATGAACATCAGGCATGAGTGGTCGAGAACGGTTTCTTCTCCCTCGGCCATTTCAGCCAGTCGCCCCGCCAGGTACGCCAACTGCCCGACGTAGAATCGCGAGACCCGCTCGTACGCGTCGGAGGTGTCGCTGTGCGACGCCGCGTGATGAGACAGCCTGACGTCCAGGAACGGATAAATCAGGCCCGACAGATCGCGGCACATCAGCAGGGTCGCGATGCGGGTCTTGTCGGTCTGGAATGCCATGGCGATGATGTCGCACATCAGCCGCATGTGCTCGCGAACGTCTTCGGGCAGGCCGTTGTCGGGTCGGGTCATCGTGAAGGCGGGCCGTCCACGGTCTTTGGCCCGCTCGTCGGCTGTCTGCTTCGCGGCCCGCGTGCGCTCCACCCGTTTTTCGACCTCGCGGACGCTTGTCAGAAATTCGTCGATCCGGGAACGATCAGAATTGCTCACCTTGCGGCTGACGTGGGCCGCGTGCTCGGCGACCCGATCGAGAATGCTCGTGGTGCGCCTGCTGCCCTGGTTGTCGAACAGGTTGTCGAAGGCCAGCGAAGGATAGACCTCCGTCGGCACGGGCGAATTCGCATTCTGCCACGAGATGTGCGAACTGTAGGCCATCGAGAAATTCGTTTCGTGGTAGCCTGTGAGCGGTTGCTCGCAGGCGAGAACGATGCTGGGCTGGGGCGTCAGGCCTTCGAAACGGTTGGCCAGCAGTTGGTCGACGCTGATGCCTCCCTTGAGGACCGACCCTTTCCGTAACGCCGCGCCTGAGAGAATGTTGCCCGTCTGCCCCGGGTGAATGCCGACGCCCGTGGCATTCTTGTTGAACAACCCCGAAATCACGTTCAGCTTCGTTTTGAACGGCGAGAGGGGTTCGAGTGTCTTGCTCAGCTCAATCTCGGCCCCCGCGCCGCTGGCCGACCAGTTGTTGGGGCTGATGCCGTTCCCCATGAAGAGGGCCGCGAATCGTTTGGGGAACATCGGCGGCGCGTTGGTTGCTCCCAGTTCTCCGGCGAGAACCGAAATCGATTCCAACCAGGGAAGGGCCATCGCGACGCCGACGCCTTGAAGCATCGCGCGGCGGCTCATGGGCGCTGCACCGTCTCTCATCACTCACTCCTCCCGCGCTTGTTCATGAACTGCCGGCTGGTGACGATCGACTCGACCAGACTCCCAAACCGATTTTCATTCGCGGCAAGCCGCTTTCGCATATTCTCCAGCAAACCCTTGTCCGAAGGCAAGAGCGTTCGGCCGAGGGCGTAGCTCAACAGCTTGCGGCACAGGTTATCGACGAATTCAGCTTCGCGGCGTTCGTGCAGATAGCGGCGCAAGCCGGCGGGACCAACGCCCTGCGATTCGTCGGGGAAAACCGCAGAGTCGGCGACCGGCCGGCCTCCCTGATCTTGCACGCGGCGCTGGCCAACCGGGCTGAATCCTTCGAATGCCAAACCGATCGAATCGAATCGCTGATGGCAGCCGGCACAGGCCTTGTGTTCGCGATGACGGGCCAGCAACTGGGGCAGCGTCAGTTCGCCGAGCGTCGCTTCGTCTTTGGGCAGTTCGGGAACTTCGGGCGGGGGCGGAGGAATGTGCTCGCCCAGCAGGCGGCGGACGACCCAATACCCACGCTTCACGGGGCTGGTTCGCAGGCCCGGTGCATTTTTCGTGAGAAAGACCGCCATCGTCAAAAGTCCCCCGCGGCCGTAGCGGTCGGCTGCATCAACCCGAACCCAATCGTGCGGCCCAGCGTCGGGAAGGTCGATTCCATAGAGCTTGCCCAGGACTGGGTTGACGAACGTGTAGTTCGCATACAACAAATTCGTGACGGGTCGGTTTTCGCTCACGAGGTCGACGAAGAACCGGATTGGCTCTTCGTACATCGCGTCGCGCAGCTCGCCGGTGAACATCGGGAACCGCTCGCGATCGACCGCGTTGTGCTCTTCGAAGCGGCGGATGTCGAGCCAGTTGCCGGCGAATTCCTCGGCCAGCCCGCGGACTCGCCGGTCGCGAATCATCCGCCGCGCCTGCGAGACCAGAACCTCGGGCTTCGCGAGCTCCCCGGACCGGGCCTGTTCCCGAAGTTCGCCGTCGGGCAGGCTCGACCAGAGAAAATAGCTCAGCCGGCTGGCCAGCTCGAACGGCGACAGCGGCTGCGGGCTCGTGCCGTCGGCCCCGAGATCGAACCGGTAACAGAAATGCGGAGACAACAGGACGCTCGCGAGCGAATCGCGAATCGCCTCTTCGTGGCTCAAGCCGTCGTGCTCTCGCAGTCGCCGGTAGAATGCCGCGACCTCGCTTGTTTCGTCGTCCGCAAGCGGCCGGCGGTAGGCGCGGCGGGCAAAATCGACCAGGGCGCGCACATGGCCGGGTTCAGCCGCGGCGCGGGCCTGCTCGACCCGCCGGATCTCCGCCGAGATGTTCTTGAAGTACGCGTCCATCGCTTCCAGCGCCTGCTCGTGCGCGCCGATCGACTGGGCCTTGTCTCGGTACTCTTTGTGCAGACGCTCGATTTTGGATTCGGTCACCGAGTCTTTGTCCTCGGCCCGGGCGAAATCGAACCTCGCTTCGACCATGTAGCGCGGCGGCTCGGCCCGCTCGAAAAAGATAAAGTCCTTATACTGCCGCAGCGGTGCCAGCGTCAGAAAATCCAGCTCGCGCCACAGCGCATCGAGCTCGCGGCGCTGGACCTCGTCGAGCACCAGCTCGCACAGCGGCTGATCGTCGCGAAAATAGCCCTGCATCAGGTGAAACCCGGCCGTCAGCAGCCGCCCTTGTCCGGCCGCTTTCGGATCGAAGTACGGCGCACGGTCGGACACGAAAAAATCATCCGGAAACACACGGCAGAAAGTCGCCAGGACAGCGTCGTCGTCGGGCTCCTTGCCGTGGTACTTCATCCGACCTTCAGCAAGCTGGCGATTTCGCCACAGGACGAACGGCTGGCTGCCATCGGAAATTCCCTGGACGTGCATCTTGGGCTGTGGAGTCGCGTACTCCTTGCGCAGCTTCAAGACCAGATCGCGGAGCTGCTCGCATCCTTTTCGCGCCTCGGCGGACTGTTCGGGACTGGCAGGTAAGTCCCGCCAGGCGGCAATCACCTGGGCCAGGGGACCCGATTTCGGCGCCGATTCGTTCAGCGTCTTCCACACGAGTGCCAGGTATTTCGGGCTCAGGTGAGTCGCGGCGGCGGACTCGTCCAGCGTGGCCTGCGGCTGCCCCAGTGCTTCACGGTGCCGGTAGCGCCACGCCGCGTAAATATAATCGGCGTAGTCGACTTGGTGCCGCTTGTAGAAGTCGACGATTCGGTGGACGCAGTAATTGTCGCGGTCCGTCTCGGCGACCACCGGGTACGGCGCAAACGCAATGCCCTCGGGCCTCAGCACGACGTGGTCGGCGACAAAGCGTGCGGCTTCCAGATATTTCTTGAGCAGCGCGGGGGACATCGTCAGCGATTCGCCCGAGTTGTCGAACCCGGCTTCGTTGGCCGGATCAACCGGGAATTCGCGCGCCGGCCGGATGTCCACCCCTGTCAGATCACGGATTGTGTAATTGTATTCGGCACTGCTCAGCCGCCGCGCCAGGACGGGGCCCGGGTCCCCCGCATTGCGTTCGGCTTCGAAATTTCCCAGGTCGTGAATCCAGTCAACGACCGCCTGGCGACCGGCCGCCGTCGGCTTTTTCGGCGCCTTTTCGGGGGGCATTTCCCCGGCTTCGAGACGTTCGGCCACTGTCTCCCAGACGCGATAGTTCTTGACGACCTCGGCTACCGATTTGAAGCCGCCCAGGTCGAGCTTCGCTTCCTGCTTCTGTGCGCCGTGGCAGCCAACGCAGTATTCCTTTAGAAACTGGATGACGTCGCCGGTGAACCGCCGCGCAAGCAAATCGGCCTCTGCCTGCTCCGAAGGCTGGCCCGCGTGCGCTGGGACGACGCTGAGCAGGGCGACGCACAACGCAGAAAAAAGGACCGAAAATCGCAGCATCGTTGGGGCGGGAAAGACTCGGAGGGTCGAATACAACTCGGAAGCGGCATACCCGGGGACCGCGGGAACAAATTCCCGCGGCTCTCCGGGATGCGTCGCCTCGTCCTAAATGGCGCGATCAGACCACGCCGATGTTGATGTACGCATGCACGTGCGGAGCGCCGCGGAAGTGCCAGACAAATGACGGGCCTTCCACTCTCCAGACGTCCCACACCTTGTCGTTTTGGAGGTCTCCCTCCTGATAGAACGCGAGGTGCAGCTTGTCGAGTCCTCCGCCGGTCTTCAGGATCGCAAAGGCTTCGTCGACGTCTTCTTTTCGATAAGGCGCCAGCAGCACCTTAAGGGTCGATTCGACGAGCCGCTTCTGGTCGTCGCTCAACTCGCTGATCGGAACACCGGGGAATTTGCCATTGGCCCCCTGCAACAACACGGCGTCTTCTTTCGGCTCCTTGGCGATCAGAGCCTTCGCCGATTGCTTGGCGTCAAGAGCACGGAACACCTCGTTGACCTGTTTCGTCTGGTAGTGGAACAGGTTGTCGCTCGGATTCGCGATGCCGTGCCCGTAGATGATCGGGCCGCCGAAGGCTGCCTGGTCGACGCTGTCGCCGTCGGCCCGCAGCGTCAGGTGCCGGCCGGTCAGCTCCCATTCGAACTTGCCGCTGCCCGGCGTGCCGAACACTGCCATGCTGTAGGCGCCGATTCCCTCGGAGTCGTCTTTGGTCTGCTTCTTGATGCGCTCGTATCCGTCGGGACTGGTCACGGCACGGATGATTTCATCGACCATCGCACGCTGGGCATCGGTATAGAAGCCGTCGTCAATCACGGGTTTCGTGATGTGCCAGTTCGCGCTGATTTTCTTGCGCAGCTAGTGATCGAATGGGAAGGCGATCACCTGCTTCTGCTCGGCCGAGAGCGATTGATAAAACCGGCCGACGGCCGTCTCGGCGGTGCTCTGGGGAGTCGGAGCGGCCTGAACGATGCGGCCTCCCAGCATCACGGGAGCGGCGGCAGTCGCCAGTGCCGCGCCGCCGACTGCTTTGATGAAGTTTCGCCGGTCGAGGGTTGAATCGCAGTCCGGGCAATCTCGTTGAGTTCGAGGATTCATAGCGCTCTCCTGAAAGATGCGTGCCTGGGAAGCCTAACAGACACATTACCATTCGCTTGCGCGTACAGGAAGCGATCAGTCGCGCAGCTTGCGTCCCGTCGTATCGGGGGCGAACAGAATCACGACCATCCCCAGTGCGTAGATGAGACTGGTGACGCGTCCGGCCGCCGCATAGTCACCGCCAAAGGCGCTCGTCAGCGTACCCGCTCCGAGAACGCCGATCATCGTCAGAATTCGGCCGAAATTGAACGACACGCCGGTGCCCGTCGCGCGGGCCTCGGTGGGAAACAACTCGGGCAGGTACAGCGGCAGCCAGCCGAAAAAGATCGTGGAGATGAACCCCACGAGGAACACGAGCGGCGAAAACCAATTGTCGGCCGGCGCGAAGAAGAAATAGATGCATTCGCTGATGCCAAGCGTCGTCAGGCTGATTAGAAAGTACATGGTCCGCCTTCCGAACCGGTCGGCAAGCCAGCCCCCGAGCAGGCTGCCGATTGCACCTCCGCCAGCCCGCATGATTGACGTTTTGGCTTTTGCGAACGGATCAGTTGCTCCCAGCACCTGGTCCGACCAGGGAATCAGCCAGGCCGTTACGCCCCACCCCCCCAGGAGAGGAATCGCCCCGAGTGCGATCCCCAGCAGAGTCAGCTTGAGCAGGGGAGGGCGAAAGACCGTCCAGAGGGGCAGCGCTTTGGCTGCTCCGCCGGGCCGCGCGCGCATCGCCAGCCAACCGGGAGATTCCGGGACGATGAGCCAGACGAGAATGCCCAGCACAATCGGCGTCGCGGCGAAGAGCAACGTCCAGCGCCACGAATCGGGTGTGATCTGGCGGACCATTCCGACCGCCCCCATCAGGACAATGCCGACATTGGCCGCCGTGCCGATCAGCCCCGACAGCGTCGGTCGCGAGACGTCGGACCAGGCCTCGGAAGCCAGCGATACTCCGGCCGGCCACATCCCGCCAACCCCCAGCGCCGCAATGAACCTGAGCAGCATCAATTGTTCGGGCGTGGCGGCAAAATAGCCCACTCCCGCAAACAGCGAATACCAGAAGATGCTCAATCCCATCGCCCGCACGCGTCCCCAGCGGTCACCGACCCAGCCGAAAACGAGGCCGCCACACGCCGCTCCCAGCAGGAACGCCGCGTTGTAACGGGCGAACCAGAGTGGCGACTGAGTTTTCACAATCTCCTTTACGAAAGAGTCTTTCAACTGATTCGTTGACGCTCGCGCCGACCCAGGCAGGCAGCGACGCCAGGAAAGTCCGGTCGATTCGCTCAGAATGCTGGTTCGCGCGAACTCAGTCGTTGCCGACCCGGCCGCCAGGTTCATGAGCGACATCTGCACGCCGGAAAACATCCACCCCAGAAACGCCGCCGCCAGGATCAGATACCGTCCCGTCGCCGAGAGCTCGGGCGGCCGCAAATCCGGTTCCTCTGTCTGTGTCATGGAGCAATCCTTGTCGAATTAACAAAGACAGAGGTGATTTCAGCCACGGATGAAACACGGATGAAACACGGATTTAAGGAATGCCTTCTTATCCGTGTTTCATCCGTGGCCCACCTAAACCTATTGAACCAGATTTGCCAGCCGGATGCAGACCTCAGGATCCAGTGGACCACGATTGGCGTATTCGAGCGCTTCGTCGATCTGCTCAGGCGACGAGATACCGATGAGCGCCGACGACACCCCACGGTGAGAGAGCGCGAATCGCAGGGCCAGTTCCTTGAGCGGCATTCCGGACAGGCCTGGCTCGGCGGCCATCCGCCGGGCCAGCTCTGCGGCCCGCGACTGGTCGCGTTCGTAGATCGCCAGGGGAAAGAATTTCGTCGTTCGCGTGTGGGCGCTGGGAGGCTGCCCGGCCAGCGCCCCTCCCGCGAAGACGCGAATCGCCAGGACGCCCATTCCCAAATGTTCGCACTCGCCAATGATGTTTCCGTAGCTGGCCTCGGCGTCGGCTGGCACGAGCGTGCTGCCTGCGCTGGGATTGAGCACGTGATACGGCACCTGAATCGTCTCGAATGCGCGCGACCGCACCACCTCGAACAGCGACGGCACGTCGCCCAGGCCAGTCAGACCCAGGTGCAAGACCCGCCCTTCCTGACGCAGCTCGGCAAAGGCCTCTGCCACGCCGCCGGGCCCCAGCACGTCGTCGGGCGTGATCGACGTCGGCTGGTCGCCTCGCCGAGCGGTGATCGAATTGTGCAGTTGCAGCAGCGTGACGCGCTGCCGGTTCAGCCGCGCCAGGCTGGCTTCGAATGAACTCTGCACCCAAGCGCGAATATCCTGAAGCCCTTCGTCCGTGAACCTGACCTTGGTCGCGACATGGATATCGGGCGAACCGAGCGCGGCAAGAGACTTTCCCAGCGATGCTTCCGATTGCCCCTCGCCATACGTGGGGGCCGTATCGATCCAGTTGATCCCGGCGTCGAGCGCACGGCGCAGCGTCGCGATCTGCCGTTCACCCGTGTCGGACTTCGTGAGCAGCGCCGGCACCGGCCCCGCGCCGAACGAAACGGCCGAGATGCGGATGCCAGTGATGCCAAGCGGACGGTCGTGCATGTTATGCAGCGCTGTGCGACGCCCAGGAATTCAATGCGAGAATCAACCAACGTATCGTCCTGATTATCCCAACGCCACATCCGCGTCCGGCAACTCCCAAAAAAAACGTCAAGCAGCGCCAAAGTGCCCCGGCCGCTCGCAGCGGCCGAGGCACTCCACCGCAAATCAGGACGCTCCATTCACGTTCCTTTGCGTTGATTTGCGGCATGCCCTTGCGGTAGGGTCAATGAAATCGATTCCCCTGTTCGGAGGCGATCCCCGTGATTCCCAATCGATCCTGGAGAGGCGTGCTTGTCGCCGCGATTCTGGCGTTGATCGTAAACACCATCGGCAACGCATTCGCCGGCAATCAATCTTCCGAGAAGGCCCCTCCACGCGCCGCGCTGGAAGCCGGTGTGGCGGCGGTCGAGATCACCGCGCCGAAAGGCTATCGGATGAGCGGCTATTTCAACGAACGGCTCAATACGGGGACACATGACCCGCTCGAAGCCAAGGCCGTCGTCTTCCGTCAGGGAGGCCGGCAGGCCGCATTCGTCTTTTGCGACCTGATCGGCATCCCGCCGACGGTCTCGGGGCCGGCGCGCGAGCTCGCAGCGCAGAAGACGGGAATTCCCGCTTCCGGCATTCTGATTCACGGCACGCATTCCCACACCGGTCCGTTGTTTTACGGAGCGCTGCGAAACCACTTTCACAGCCTGGCGGTGGAAAAGCACGGAACCGACCCGCACGAAGAGATCGATTATCCCGCCTTCCTGGTCCAGCGGATCGTCGAAGCCGTTGCACAGGCGCACGCGGCGGCCCAGCCGGTGCAATTGCGCTCTGGCATCGCGATGCAGCGCGGATTGTCGTTCAATCGGCGCTTTCACATGAAAGACGGCTCGGTGCGATTCAATCCCGGCAAGCTCAATCCGGACATTGTCCGCCCCTGCGGCCCGATCGACCCCGACGTGGGGATCTTGCTGCTGCAATCCCCTGTTGGTGAGCAGAATCTCGCCGCGCTCTGTGTCTTTCCGCTGCACCTCGACACCGTCGGCGGAACCGAATACTCGGCTGACTATCCGTTTTATCTTGAACGCAATCTGCGGACAAAGCTGGGCAACAAATTCGTCTCTCTGTTCGGCAACGGCACCTGCGGCGACATTAATCACGTCGACGTCACCAGCAATGTCCGTCAAAGCGGGCAAGACGAAAGCGCGCGGATCGGCGCCGCGCTGGCCGATACGGTGCAGCAGGCGATCCCCAAGCTGCAGCCCCTGGCAGAGCCGAAACTCGCGGCGAAAAATGCAATCGTGAGCATCCCGCTTCAGCAGTTCGCCCCCGAAGAGGTCGTGCAGGCCAAACGCGACATCTTCAAAGTTGGCACTTCGGAGCTGTCGTTTCTCGATCAAGTCAAGGCGACCAAGATCGTCGGTGCCCAGTTGCGGCAGTCGGCGGAAATTCCGCTCGAAGTTCAGGTCTTTCGCTTGAGCGACCGATTGGCGATCGTCGGCCTTCCCGGCGAGGTGTTTGTCGAGCTGGGCCTGGCGATCAAGCGCGGGTCGCCGTTTCCTGAAACGCTGGTGATCGAACTCTGCAACGACAACCCGGCCTACGTCCCGACGAAAAAGGCGTTCGCCGAAGGCAGCTATGAGACGGTCAACTCGCTCGTCCAGCCCGGCGGAGGCGAGATGCTGGTCGAGGCGGCGTTGCGGTTGCTTAAAGAGTTGAAGGCGACGCAATAAGCGAACTCGATTTCCCCCCCTTACGAAGGGGGGGAGACCATTAATCGCCGTGCAGCTTGCGCAGGCGGCCGCTCGTGCGGAGGATGAGCTGGATTCGCTCAAACTCGTCGAGCCAGTCCTGGGTCACCGCCGCCAGCAGTGAGCCCGCTTCCGGCACCAGGCCGGTCGGGCAGACCGGGCCGAATTCGTCGGCGACCATTTTGCGGTACTTGGCCAGCGTGCGGTCGCCGTACCAGCCGACCTGGAAGTTGTCTTCGCTCAGGAACAAAACGACCGGCACGCGGGCCCCGCCGCAGACCGAAAGCGCTTCGCCAAGATCGGGGTTGGCGTCGCGGTCGAAATAGCGGACTTGAATGCGCGAGCTGGCGATCGCGAAATGGTCGAAGATCGGGCACTGGTTGACGCAATCGCCGCACCAGGCGCCCGTCAGACACAGCACTTTCATGTCGCGCCGAAATCCGCCCAGCAGCTCGCGCTGCGCATCGGTCAGTGCGACCTGCTCGTGAACGGCCTCCCACCGGCGGCGCTGTTCATCGGTGCCGTACTTCGCCAGGAACGCGTGATATTCGAGTCCGGCGTCAAACTTACTCGCGTAGTCGAGCATGGTTGGCTTTCAACGCCGGGCGGCGGGGTGCTTGAGCGGCAGCCAGGCGCCATTCTGCTGGCTGCTGGCGACGCTCTGCTGGATGAAATTCATGCCGTCGACCCCGTCGGCGACGTTCGGATAAATCGTGTCGGTCGCCGAGACCTTTTCGCCGCTGGCGCGCTTTGCCATGTCGTCGTACGCGCAGCGGTAGATGTTGCCGAACGCCTCGAAGAACGCCTCGGGATGCCCCGCGGGGAGCCGGCAGGCCGCCTTGCCCGCCTCGTTGATGTGCGGCGCGTTCGGATCGCGCGTGTACAGGGCATGCGGTTGGCCATTGCGGCGGACGACCATCACATTCGGCTCTTCCTGCCGCCAGGCGACCGCGCCTTTCGTTCCATCGATCTCGATGAACAGGTCGTTCTCGCGGCCGTGCGAAATCTGGCTGGCGGTGACGGTCCCCAGCGCGCCGTTTTCGAAGCGGATCACGGCATGTCCGTAATCGTCGAGCTTGCGTCCCGGCTCGAACGTCTTGAGGTGGCATGAAATCTCGGCCGGGATCAAGCCGGTCATGAAGCGCGCCAGGTTGTACGCGTGCGTGGCGATGTCGCCAAAACAACCAGCGATGCCCGATTTGCCAGGATCAGTCCGCCACGAGGCCTGCTTCTGCCCTTCGGATTCAAGTCGCGAGCGCAACCAGCCTTGAATGTAGTTCGACCGGACCGCCTGAATCTCTCCCAGTTCGCCCGCCTGGATCATCTGCCGCACGTGGCGGACCAGCGGATAGCCGGTGTAATTGTGCGTCACGGCGAACACGCAGCCCGACCGTTTGACCAGTTCGAGCAGCTCTTCCGCCTGCTTGAGGTCGAACGTCATCGGCTTGTCGCAGACGACGTTGAAACCTGCTTCCAGGGCTGCCTTGGCGATCGGAAAATGAGTGTGATTCGGAGTGGCAACGGTCACGAAGTCGATTCGCTTGTCGGCCGGCAGCGCCTTCTCTTTGTCGATCAACTCGGTGTACGAGCCGTAGGCCCGGTCGGGCGCGATGTCGTAGTCGGGGGCCGAGGCCTTGGCCTTGGCCGGGTCGGACGAAAGGGCCCCGGCCACGAGCGCGGCACGGTTATCGAGGACGGCGGCCGTGGCGTGGACCCGGCCGATAAAGGCCCCCTGTCCGCCGCCGACGAGGGCCATTCGCAGTTTCCGATTCAGTTTGCCGTTCGTCGCCATGATGTGCATCTCCGTCGGGCCGATATTCTGGAATTCAACGAGAATACTGCCGTGGGGAGCCAAACACAACCGACCGTTTTTTGGCGAAATCGCCGAAAATTGGACCTAGCCGCGATGCCCCGAAATGGATAGATTACTGGTAGTTTCCAGTCTCTCACGGAGCAGATCATTCGCATTAACGCGGTGACATTCCAATGCGTAGCACAATGACGTCCGGTCGCGCGGCATGGGTGGCAGGGGGCCTGATCGCTGGCCTGGCCATCGCCTATCTCTGCCCGCATGTCCCCACGTACGCGACCACAGCCGATCGCGACAGCCAGTTCATGATGGTCACCGTGCCGGTAGGCAACAAGGCGGTCGGCATCGACGACCCGATCGACGGCGTGTTCATTCTCGACTTCCTGACCGGTCAGCTCAAAGGCGCGGTGATGAACCGTCAGGCCGGCCGCTTCACGTCGTTCTACGTGCGCAACTTGGCCGACGACTTTGGTGTGAAGGGGGACGAGGACCCGCACTATTGCATTGTATCGGGCTACTCCCAGATGCCGGCAGGCCAGGGCGTGACGTTCGCCTCGGGCGTGCTGTTTGTGGGTGAACTGACCTCGGGCAAGGTGGCCGCGTATGGGTTCCCGTGGAACGAAGCCGGCGCCAACGTCCCCGTGCCGCTGGTTTTGCTCGACGCGTTTCCGTTCAAGCAGCCAGTCAAGAAATAGGCGATTGAATCAAGCGCAGAGTCATTCATGAACCTGCGGGCGAAAGCCCGCGGGTTCTTTTTTTGCGCTTCTGATCGTGAAATCGTTTAACCGCGACTTCACGCTACCACAATGCGCCGGCAGACGAGGGCCCGTGATTTGCCCGACACGCGCGCGAAGATCAAGACACCCGGCTCGCGTCCCGCGAGTGGCAAATGCCGGCGGACGTCATCGGCATTGATGGGGATGTGCCGGCACTTGATCTCCACCTGGCCGAATTGAGCCGTTCGAAAATACTTGCGAAACTCGACCGGGTTATTCGGCAGCTCCGCCAGCAATTCAAAGGCCTGCACGAATCCCGAGTGCACGAGATTCGCACTGGTCAGATACTCTTCCGCCGCGTCCAGCCGGGTGAGGCCCAGTTGCACGGCGACGGCGTCGATGAGTCCTGCACGCACCACGGCCGGGTCCGGATCGTAGACGTACTGCCGGGGCGCACTGACGTCGGCCGCATAATCCAGCGGTTCACCGGCGATCGTCTCGCCGGCCGGCAGGACGGTCGCCCGCCACGAGGCACTGCCTCGCAGTTCGCCGAACCAGATCGTGGCTTCCTTGCACTCGCCCTGAAGGCTCACGAGCTCGACTTCGACGTCGCGGAATTTGCCGCCAAAGTTCGCCGCCGGACTGAGCTTAATCGCCCCGCCGCGGCCAGTGCGAGCCAACCTCTGCAGAAACTCGAGCCCGGGAACATAATCTTCGACGCGCACGGCGCGCCCCGCGGCCGAGGCACGACGATCGGGGTCGAGATGCACGAGCGCGGCTGCCGGATCAACCGCCGCCGCATCGTTGCAGACCGCTGTCACCCGACGCGAAACCGCATAGACTTCGGCGTTCCATTCCGTCCGCAGGCACGAAACAGGGTTGCTGTCGACCGCCTGCACAGCGCAGGCGGCCGCCAGTGCCAGCGTGTCGCCGCCAATTCCGCAGCAGAGATCGAACACGTCGCCGGAAAACCTTTGTGCCTTGTGCCGGGCTACGATTTCCGACGTGGCCTGCTCCAATCCCCGGCGATCGAACCACATCCGATCGGCCCGCGAAAATTTGGCGACCCCTTTGCGGCGCAGTTCGCACAGGGCTAGCGCTCCGCGGACGAGCCGGTCCGGATATTCGCGGCGGAGTCGCGTCTGCAGGGACAGCTCGCTCTCGCGGGATCCAGAGACGAGCTCCAGCAATTGCGGCGAGCTGCGCAGCTCGTGCAGCAGGTCCCACTCTTCGCGCAGACTCGGGTCGCTGGGCGGCGTCATGCTTCGATTCGCAGTCAGTCCGGCAATCGGCCCGGCTCACGGACGCCTGTGCCGGTGCGATTCGTCGCGGTATCCCCCAGCTCGGCCCGCGCCGCTTCGGCGTGCTTTTGCAATTCGGCGACGACGTCGGGGTGCTTGTCGGCGACGTTCGTCGTCTCGCCGATGTCGGCGTCGAGATCGAACAGCGAGAGCTCGATCTTCTGCGTCACGATCTTGCCGGGCTTCGCATCGCCCCCCGGTTCTTCGGGGTGCGGATAGGGGTGCGGCAGGTGCAGCTTCCAGCGGCCGCTGCGCACCGCGTCGAGGCGATTCAGCCAGTAGAAATACAGCGCCGCGTGGGGCGACTTCGCGCCGGGCTGAGAAGAGAGTAATGGCCAGATATCGAGTCCGTCGATTTTCCGTTCGGGGAGCGCGGCCCCGATGAGCTTCGCGACCGTGGGAAGCAGGTCGATCGTCATCGCCGGCTCGCGGCAGGTCGTTCCGGTGGGAATCTTGCCGGGCCAGCGCGCGATGAACGGGACGCGCACTCCCCCGTCGAACGTCGAGCCCTTCCCCTCCCGCAGTGGGCCGGCCGAACCGGCGTGGTTTCCGTAAGTGAGCCACGGCCCATTGTCGCATGTGAAGATGACCAGTGTTTTGTCGTCGAGCCCCTTTCTCTGAATTGTCGCCAGCACCTGTCCCACCGACCAGTCGATCTCTTCGATCACGTCGCCGAACAGCCCCTGGCTGGATTTGCCTTTGAATTTCTCCGAGACGTGCAGCGGCACGTGCGGCATGCTGTGGGCCAGATACAGCAGAAACGGCTGATCGGCATGGCGCTCGATGAACGAGACGGCCCGTTCGGTGTACATGGTCGTAAGCTGCGTCTGGTCGGGATCTTCCTTGACGACTTTGCTCCCTTCGATGAGCGGCAGAATCGGAAAGTTCTTGCCGGCCGTCGGATGGTGGGGCCACATATCGTTCGAATACGGAAGCCCCAGGTATTCGTCGAATCCGTGTCGCGGGGGGAGGAACTGGGGATGGTGCCCCAGGTGCCATTTCCCGAAAGCTGCGGTCGCGTATCCGCGCGACTTGCACAACTCCCCCAGAGTCGTTTCCCCGTCGTGAATTCCATGCCGATCCTTGGGATTGAGAGCGCCGACAATCCCCAGCCGGTTGGGATAGCACCCGGTGAGCAGGGCCGTGCGCGACGACGAACAAACCGGCTGCGCGACGTAGAAATCGGTGAATCGAATTCCCTCGCGAGCCATGCGGTCGAGGGATGGCGTGGCGAAGCCTTTGGCGCCGTAGCAGCCCACGTCGCCGTAGCCCTGATCGTCGGTGAACACGATCACGATATTCGGCGGCCGAGCCGTTTCAGAGTACGCCGCACCCGGGTTGCCGAATACGACCGACAAGAACCAACCCGCGACGACGAACCTTGCTGCAGTTGTGTAAGTCATTTTCCACCGTGAATAGTTGGAACAAGGCAGGCTGGGCAGGTTCAGTATACCGGTATGCGTCCGGACGATTTTGGAAAAAATTACAAAATGGTCGCAGAATTGTGCCGACCCCCCTTGCAGGAGTGCCGTTGACAATTTATTCTTCCCGCCATGTAGGGTAAAAATTTCAACCCCGGCCATGATGGCCGCAGCATGGGAGGCTCACGGATGAGCTGTTTGAAATTGCATTGGCCGCTTTCCCTGTCTCTCTATCCTCCCAGTGTTGCCGAATGGCAGCCTGAACCGGATGCCGACGGCGATGCTCCGGTGATCCTGCAGTTTCCGCGGGTCGCCAATCGAATTGCCGGCCGGATCGGCCCGAATTCCCAGCGCGAACTGCTGAACCGCGCGCGGGTCCTGCATGCGAATCGCTGCTGCCCCGATTGTGGGAGGGCAGCGGTCGTTCCCGTCGACGCCGAGCCCGCCGTGGCATTCCGCGATTCCACCGCCGTCCCCGGCGCCGGAGCACTGATCGGCTTTCAGTGCGACTGTTGCGGCCACCAGTGGGAAGCGTGAAAGAGAATTGGGATTTCGGAATTCGGAATTCGGATTTTTTTCGTTCAAATCCGAAATCCGAAATCCCACATCCGAAATCTCATTAATCCCCTTCGCTTTCGGTTTGACGTGCCGCGCTATAGATTGGTTTGATCGGGAAAAACGGTTTCCACCGGTCGAATTTCAATCGCTCCATGCACATCGCCGACGGGATCTTGAGCAACGAGGTTTGCCTGGGCGCCGGGGTACTCGCCGCCGGCGCGATCGGACTCTCGCTGCGTAAGCTCAACGACACGGTCTCCCTGCGAACGGTGCCGCTGACCGGGATGATGGCAGCGGTGATCTTCGCCGCGCAAATGGTCAAGTTCCCGCTGGCGTTCGCGCCAGCATACGGGCACCTGCTGGGGGGCGTGCTGGCGGCCATCGTCGTGGGCCCGTGGGCCGGGTGTGTGGCCATGGCAATCGTGCTGTTTTTGCAGATGGCGCTGTTCGCCGACGGCGGCTGGCTGGCCTACGGGGCCAATGCGCTCAACATGGGCGTCGTCGGCTCGCTCGGCGGACATGCGATTTATTCGATCATCAGCCGTCGCTTCGCAGGGCCGCGCGGCAAGATTGCCGGCGCAGTCGTCGCCGCGTGGCTGAGCGTCGTCGCGGGCTCGGCCCTGTTCAGCGTCGAATTCGCCCTGTCGCATCGCGGTGGGGAATTCGATCTCCCCAAACTGTTCGCCGTGATGACGACGCTCCACAGCCTGGTCGGCGTCGGCGAGGCGCTGATCACCGGGGGCGTCGTGAGCTACCTGTTGGCAGTGTGGCCCGATCTCATCGACGCGCCGTCGCGACCGCCGGGCGTGATCGCCGGCCTGGGGCGCGTCGTCTGGACCGGCGCTGTCGTAGCGCTGGCCGTCGCGGCGTTCCTGGCGCCGTTTGCGTCGGAAGGCGCCGACGCGCTCGAGCAGACGGCCGAGCGCTTCAAGTTCGACAAGTTTGAACGTACGCCGGTCGCGCTGGTCCTGCCCGATTATGAAGTGCCGATTCCTGGCGTGGACGTGTCCACGGGGGCCTGGCATAAACTCTCGGTTGCGCTGGCGGGTGTGTTCGGGACTTCGGCGGTCCTGGGCATCTCGCTCGTATTGGGTCGGGTCGCCCGGACGCGACTGGCGGCGCGCGACGCTGAGGCGACTCATGCCGGGTGACTTTCTCGACCGGTACAGTCTGGGCAACACGGTCTGCCACCGCCTTCCTCCCACGCTGAAAATCGTGCTGGCGGCCGCGGTCATCGCCGGGTGCGCCCTGCTTCCTGTTGCATACTGGCCTGCTCACGGATGCCTGGCGTGCCTGGTCTTCGTGGGATTGAGCCTGGCGGAGATTCCGCTCTCGTATCTCGTCCACAGGCTGGCCCTGTTTCTGCCGCTCGTGCTGGTAACTGCTCTATCTGTCCCGCTGTCGCGCGGGTTCGCCGGGGGTTGGGAGATCGCCGCGACCGTTGTCATTAGGTCGCTCGTCGCGTTTCTGGCGGCGCTGTGGCTGGTGAGCACCACTCCCTTCGACCGACTGCTGGCGGCGATGAGCCGCCTGGGGATGCCGCGGCTGTTTTCCGCGTTGTTGGCGTTCACCTATCGCTATATCTACGTGCTGTTCGACGAGCTGGCCCGGATGAAAACGGCGCAGCGGGCGCGGACCTTTGGCAAGCGATCGGCCTGGCAGCGTTGGACGGCGACGACGCGGCTCGTCGGGTTGCTGCTGATCCGGGCGCTCAACCGGGCCGTGCGGATTCACGGCGCCATGGTTTCCCGCGGCTGGCGCGGCGACATGCGCACGCTCGATTAAGATATGCCAGGTCGTCCATTCCGCGTTTGCAAAGACAAGGGAACGAAGACAGGGAGAGACGAGAGGGGGAGACAAGGAGAGTTCTCTGGATCAATTGTCTCGCCTCTCGTCTCTCGCCTCTCGCAGTCTTCGATCCCGGTAATCAACACATCCGCTTGCACACCCGCAACACCGATTGTTTGACAGATTTCCGCACCCGTGTCTCACGCTCCCGCCCCGATTCTGAAAGTCGCCCACCTGTCGTACCGCTATCCGGTCGGGCAGATCGCGCTATGCGACGTGAACTTCGTCGTGGGGGTCAACGAAATCGTGGGACTGGTGGGTCCCAACGGCGCCGGCAAGACGACCCTGCTGTTGCACTTGAACGGCCTGCTGCTGGGGACGCGGCTGGCGCCGCGGAATGGCGAAACCGCAAGCGTCGGGACAGCCGGCTACGTGGGGGCAGCTCAGAATGCTGCCGGGGCCGATTCGAACAATGAATCGCGGGCGCCGGTCGAGGTGCTGGGGATGCCGGTCATTCCAGAGAATTTTCCCGAGATTCGCAGGAATGTGGGCGTCATGTTTCAGGATCCCGACGACCAGCTTTTCTGCCCGACGGTGAGAGACGACGTCGCATTCGGGCCGCTCAACCTCGACTTCCCGCGCGACGAAGTGCTGCGCCGGGTGGCCGAGTCGCTGGCTTCTGTGGGCCTGGCGGGATTTGAAGACCGCCGCCCGCACGAGCTGAGCTTCGGCGAAAAGCGCCGTGTCTGCCTGGCGGGCGTGCTGGCGTGCGAACCGAGCCTCCTGGCCCTCGACGAACCTTCGAGCAACCTCGACCCGCGCTCGCGGCGCGGGCTGATCGAGATCCTGAAGAAATGCCCGGCCGCCCAGATCATCGCCAGCCACGATCTCGAGCTGGTCGTCGAACTGTGCAGCCGCGTGATCGTGCTCGACCAGGGCCGCATTCAAGCCGACGGCCCGACCCGCGAAATCCTGGGAAACGAAGCGCTGATGGCCCGACACGGCCTGGAGGTCCCCCTGAGCATCCGCTACGGCCTCGAATTCGGGAAAGGGCCGCGGTAGACTACTTTTCCGGTTGGGAGCTGCGGCAGACGTGCTCGCACGCGGCTCTCCGGGGTAAACGGCCACGACTGAATCAGGAGGATGAGGCACGATGGTCGACTTCAATGCGATTCACAACCGCGACTGCATCGCGGGAATGAACGAACTCGAAGCCGGTTCCGTCGATCTGGCCTTCGCCGATCCGCCGTTCAATATCGGCTACAAGTACGACGTCTACGATGACAAGCGCGAGGCCGAGCATTATCTCGACTGGTCGAAGCAGTGGATCGCCGGCGTGCACAGGGCTTTGAAGCCGACCGGTACATTCTGGCTGGCGATTGGCGATGAGTTCGCCGCGGAGCTCAAGCTGATCTCGCAGCAGATTGGTTTTCACTGCCGGAGCTGGGTGATCTGGTACTACACATTCGGCGTGAATTGCAAAAAGAAATTCAGTCGATCTCATGTGCACCTCTTTCATCTTGTGAAAAACGCGAAACAGTTCACGTTCAACTTGAAAGATCGAGCGGTCCGCGTACCATCGGCTCGACAACTGGTCTACAACGACGGTCGTGCAGACCCGGATGGCCGGCTGCCGGACGATACCTGGATCCTTCGCCCACAGGATGTCCCCTTCGGATTTCGGGAGACGGACGACACGTGGTATATCCCGAGAGTGAACGGCACGTTTAAGGAACGTGCCGGCTTCCACGGCTGCCAGATGCCGGAGCAACTTCTGGGGCGGATCATTCGCTCGTCTTCGAATTCGGATGAGCTGGTGCTCGATCCGTTTTCGGGAAGCGGCACGACGCTGGCTGTCGCCAAGAAACTCGGCCGGCGCTGGATTGGATTCGACTTGTCGGCAGACTACGTCGCACGCGGAACGGCGCGGCTGGCGTCGGTGCAAGTTGGGGAACCCTTAAGCGGAGCGCCTGAACCACTGGTCAGCGCTCCATCGACTCCCGCGCAGGCGCCTCAAAAAAAAGCCCGCAAGTCCCGCGCAGCCAATCCGACCCCATCGTTACCGTTCACTGCCGATCGCGTGGGAGCTGAAAAGGAAGCCGACGGTGGCTCTGCGCGAGCGCGCGGCGCCGGCCGGCCCCGGAAACGGCCCCGATAGTGTGCCTGGCAGGTGCAATTTCCCGGCGAGTGCAGTGCCCCGGCCGCCGAAAAACCGGCCGGGGCACTTCTGCGATGGACAACCCTGCCGGGCCGCGCACCGCGTTGCCTTCGCCGGCGGATTCTCTTATCCTCGAATTGCGACTTTCGAAGTTCCTTCTCAAATTCCGTCTGCAACCGGCCTGGGCCGCTCTATCATGTTTCTCGACCGTGTCACGATTTTCGTTAAAGGGGGGGATGGCGGAGACGGCTGCATGAGCTTCCGTCGCGAGTTCAAGGTCCCCAAGGGGGGGCCCAATGGTGGGGACGGAGGGAATGGCGGCAGCGTCGTTGTGCGCGCCGAAGAAAACGTCGACAGCCTGGCAGCTCTGGCTGGCCACAAGCATTGGCGCGCCGGCGGCGGCAGCCCCGGCCAGGGAAGCAACTGGACCGGCAAAAGCGGCGATGACGACGTCATTCTCGTCCCTCCCGGAACCATTGTGCGCGACGCCGACTCGGGAGACGTGATCCGCGATCTGACGACCGCCGGTGAGTCGGTCGTCGTCGCCGCAGGTGGCCGGGGGGGCCACGGCAATACGCACTACAAAACGGCCACCAATCGCGCGCCGCGCGAATTCGAGCAGGGCCGGCCGGGCGAACAGCGGACGATCGCGCTGGAGCTCAAAGTGATCGCCGATGCCGGGCTGATCGGAAAGCCCAACGCCGGCAAATCGACCCTGCTCAGCCGCGTGTCGCG
Source organism: Planctomycetia bacterium (assembly GCA_016200145.1). Lineage (GTDB taxonomy): Bacteria > Planctomycetota > Planctomycetia > Planctomycetales > Planctomycetaceae > JACQFH01. The sequence continues at coordinate 26,339 of JACQFH010000131.1, forward strand.
AGCGCATCCCGAGATTGCCGATTATCCGTTCACCACCAAGTATCCGAACTTGGGAATGGTGAGCGCGAGCGAAGACGTGGCGTTCGTGATGGCGGACATTCCCGGGTTGATCGAAGGGGCCCACGCTGGCGCGGGGCTGGGGCACGAATTCCTCAAGCACGTCGAGCGCACGAAGGTGCTGGTCCACCTGATCGAACCCGATCCCCAGGACCAGTCGGATCCGCTTGAAAATTACCGTCAGATCCGCGAAGAGCTGCGCCTGTACAATCCCTCGCTGGTCGACCGCCCGGAGATCGTCGTCGTTTCCAAGGCCGAGCTGCCCGGGGCGCAGGAAACGGCCGGGCGGCTCCAGCAGGAGCTTGGTTCCGCCGTGACGTGCATTTCGGCCGTCACGGGCAAAGGGCTGCCCGCGCTGATCGCGGCGATCACGCGCGAGCTGGCGGCCCTGAAAGACCCCGCCGCAGTTGCCGAATGAATGCCGCCATGCGAGTGCTGGTTGTCGAAGACGACGTCGAGCTGGGCAGCCGCCTGCAGAACGGCCTTCGCGAGCAGGGATACGCGGTCGATCGCGCGACCCACGCACGAACGGGCCTCGAGCACGCGGCCACGGGCGTTTATGACCTGCTGATCGTCGATCGCATGCTCCCTGGAGGAGACGGCCTCGAATTGCTCACACGAGTCCGCGAAACGGGCGTGCGGTCTCCGGCGATTTTCCTGACCGCGCGCGGCGACGTGCGCGATCGCGTCGCCGGGCTCGACGCCGGGGCCGACGATTACCTCGTGAAGCCGTTTTCGTTCCCGGAGCTGCTGGCCCGCATGCGGGTCGTCTTGCGCCGGGGCGCAGAGAAACACTCGCACGTCCTGCAACTGAGTGATCTGCGGCTCGACCCCGTCGAGCGCACGGTCGAGCGCGGGGGGAAGTCGATCGACCTCTCGGCGAAGGAGTTCTCGCTGCTGCACTACCTGCTGGGCCAGGCCGGGCACGTCGTCAGCCGCGGGATGATCATCTAGCACGTCTGGAACATGACGTGCGGCGGTATGACCAACGTCGTCGACGTGCATATCACCCGGCTGCGCAAGAAAATCGATCGGGAATTCGCCCGGCCGCTGATCCATACGATTCGGGGAGTGGGCTATGTCGTCCGTGCAGACTAGTGCCTGGCGCTGGGGCCTGCGGGCGCGAATCGTGGTGTTCACAAGCGCCGTGTTCGGCATCACGCTGGCAGCGGCGTTTCTGTGGAGCGTCTACAACCTGCGCGTCGTGCTGGAAGAGCGCAACGACACGTTCCTGCGGCATGAGCTCAGCGAGTTCAGCGGCGCCCTGGCAGAAAGCGTGAGCGACCCTCAGCGTCAGCTTGATCTGCCAGCGGCTTTTCGCCACATGGCGCGGGCCGCCCGCGAAGACGGGCTGCTCGTGCTGCTGCGGCACGACGGGCGGACGATCGCCGTGACGGATGGAAATGCGACTGAGTGCTTCGAGCAGGGTCTCGGCACGCCCGATTTCTCGGAGACGCCGCGCACGATAATCGTCGCGGGCGTACCGGCGGGGGTGCGCGTCGTGGCTGGCACGGTCCCCGCGCCGAAGGGGAACGACTGGACGCTTGTGCTGGGCCTGCCGCGCACGGGGCTGGAACGAACCGTGGCCAACTTCAACGCACGGCTGGCCGCCGGCAGCGCGCTGTTTCTGGTGCTGGCCGTTCTGGGAGGTCTGTTGCTGACTCGGCAGGCGATACAGCCTGTCGCCGACGCGATTGCGGCCGCGAGGCGCCTCAATCCCTCCGACTTGTCGGCCCGGCTGCCGCGAACGGGCGCCGGCGACGAGATCGACCTATTGGCGGCGACGGTCAACAACCTGCTTGATCGGCTGGCCCGCTATCACGAGCAGACGGTGCAGTTCACCGCAGACGCCTCGCACGAGTTGCGCGGCCCGCTGTCGTCGATGCAGGCGGCGATTGAAGTGACATTGCAGCGGCCCCGGTCGGCCACCGAGTATCACGACCTGCTCTCGTCGCTGGGGGAGCAATGCCAGCAACTCGCAGACCTCGTAAACAACCTGCTGCTTCTGGCCAAAGCGGACGCCGGACAGGTCGAGCTGCAACGCGCCCCGGTCGACCTGGCAGCCCTTGCAGAGGAAGTCGTCGAGACTTACCGGCCGCTGGCGGAAGAAAAAGGAGTTTCGCTCGACTGGGAAGACGAGGCATCGATCGTCTGCCCCGGCGACCGGATGCGCCTCTTGCAACTGGCGATGAACCTGGTCGACAATGCAATCAAGTTCACTCCCGCGGGTGGCAGCGTGCACGTCAGGCTGGCCACGCAGGGAACCAGCGCGTGCCTTACGGTTGAAGACACGGGGATTGGCATCACGGCCGACCGGCTCCCGAGAATTTTCGAGCGGTTCTACCAGGGAGACGAGTCTCGCTCCACGAGCGGAACCGGGCTGGGGCTGAGCATCTGCCGCTGGGTTGCGACGGCCCACGGTGGAACGATTGAAACGAAGAGCCAGCCAGGCTGCGGTACGAAATTCACCGTGACCCTGCCGAACGCCGAGGTGCGCGAAAGCGTGCCGGCGGCGACGTGATGCGGCGAAATTCTCACGAGTCGCGACAACGGAACTCTCACGAGTTCCGCTACATCGGCAGCGGAATTCGTGAGAACTCCGCCGCCATGATCAGCCCGCGGCGTCGACGACCGGCTGGACCTGCCGTTTCGCGGCAGCCGGCCGGGAATTCGTACCCGACAGCGGCAGCTTGAGGATGAACGTCGTCCCCTGCCCGACGCTGCTTTCGACCCGGATCCGTCCGTGGTGGGCTTCGATCACCTCGCGGGCCAGCGACAACCCCAGGCCCGTGCCCCCCTGTCCCTGGGCGTCGGCTGTTTTGGTCGTGAAGTACGGGTCGAAGATCTTGCGAAGCGTCTCGGCGGGAATCCCCTGCCCGGCGTCGCGAACGACAATTTCGCCCACGCCCGCCTCGCTGTTGCGCCGCACCTGAACGGTCAACTGGCCGCCGTTCGGCATCGCCTGGCGGGCGTTGACGATCAGGTTCAGCAGCACCTGCTGGAGCTGCCCGGCGTTGATCTCGGCGACGACCGGCTGCTCGTCGAAATTCGTCTGCAGGCGCACGCGGTGCATCTGCAAGTCTTTC
>JACQFH010000132.1 GCA_016200145.1 Planctomycetia bacterium
CGCACTCCGCATTTGACCCGCGCCGGACCAATCCGCTGTCGGGCAACTGCACAGGCTGGTAAGGGTGGGAAATCTGGCAGTATCGCGAGATTTGCGCGATACGGGACATTCGTTTAATGGGTCATCTCCCGAATTGACGATGAAATCCTTGCGGGCCTGTGCGCGGGCTCGGTCCTGACGGAACGGGAGAACTTTTCATGAGTGCGTCGGCACTATGTCGATGGCATCGCGCCTGGATTGCGGGTGCCAGTGTTGCCTGCCTGGGTTTGAGCGGCATCCTCGTCGGGGGGTGCACTCCCCTGTCCAGCGACCTCAGCTCTTCGCAAGCGAAGCAGCAGCAGGTCGCCAAGCTGGGTTCTGCCGGAGCCGGCCAGAAGACGGCCAAGAAAACCGCACAGAAGCCGGCGCAGCAGACGGCGCAAAAAGGTTCGAAGAAAACGCCTCCGACCGTCGCCCAGTCGCTTGCGCAGAAGAAGAACCAGAAGACTGCCCAGGTGGCCCAGAGCAACGCGGGCCGGGTGCGAATCACCGACGGCGCCACGACGCCTGACGCGCAGATCGCCGCGAAAGGCGAAAAAGCACCGGTTGCGCAAGTCGCCGCCAAGGGCGATAAGGCTGCCGCCAAACAGGTCGCTTCGAAAGGCGACAAGGCCCCTGCCGGGCAGGTCGCGTCGAATACGCGCCAGCCCAAAACGGGCGCCGGGCAGAAAGCACCAGCCGCCAAGTCCGCCGCAGCCAAGCCGTCGACACCGAAGGCTTCGCAGCCGGAAACCGAACTCACGGCTGATTGGGCCGATGCGATCGACGTGCCCGCAGACGGGAAGAAACCCTCGCTGGGCAACAAGAAGGTCACGCCCATCGCCGGCACGAAGCGCGCTCCCAGGAAGCCCGCGGCCCCGGCGAAGGACCCGTTTCTGTCTGGTCCGACTTCAAAGGGCAACGTCGACGAATTGACGAACGACACTCTGCCTGAAGACGCCGTCGTCGCTCAAACCACGAGCGACATGCCCCGCCCGCAGAAGCCGGATGCGAAAAAGACAGTCGAGCCGCAGGCTTCCGACGTCGCGCTCGGCGAGTCCGAATCGCCTTCCAAGGCCGACCGTCTGCCGCGTCCATCGAATCACGAACGGCAGCGCGCGAACGTGCTGATGGAACGCGCCTACGGGATGTACCGCAGCGGCTTTCCTGAAGAAGCCCTGCGCCTGGCCTCGGTTGCCGCAGAGCTGGAAAAATCACGGCTGGCGATCTACCGCAAGGGAGAAGAACGCCCCACCGACTTCATCACCTGGCTGCAAAGCGCCGACGGCGGCCGCAGCGCGTCGCCCCCGGTGATTCGTCCGGATCGCCAGAGGGGCGAATCGGCGGCCGACCTGCTCCCCCAGCCGACCGAGGCCGGCATCACGGCGACCTCGGTGGCGGTGCAGACGAAGCGGCCGCTGGGAGAGATCCTGCGGGCCGACGGGGGATCGATCCTCCAGCCGCGAGACCAGACCACTCCGCGGGCGGCCACGACTCGGACGAACGCCGGCATGGAACTGCTGGGCTCAGAAACGTCGCGCTTCCAGAACAACGACAATCTGGAGCAGCGGGCCTCGGCGAATTCGCCGCAGGTCGCCGCCACGGCCCCGCCGTCGACAACCAGCGCCGACGCCGCGAGCGCCTCTCAGGCGGCGAGCGGTCCCCGCTTCGATCCGCTGGCAACGAACGATGCGCCGGCGCCCCCGCCCGACGAGTCGCGCATCGAGTCGCGGACGATCACCAGAGGCCCGGCGATTGCGGCGCCTGAAGCGCCCGTTGAAAAGAACGTGGAAGTCGCCATCGCCGAACGCCACGCAGGCAGCGACGCCGAATTCACCGCCGAGCCGGAAGTTCCCGGACTGATCCCCGGGCGCACCACCCAGCTCACGCTGGTGGGGATTATCGGCCTGGTCACCGGGGTCGCCGGCATGGCCGGCCTGAGCTGGTGGCACATCCAGGAACGTCGTCACGCCGCGGGGAAGTAAGTCCGCGTCAGTACGTCGGCAGCGATTCGATGGGAACCGCGGCAACCGAAGTTCCATAGTACGTCGCGGGGGCTGAGGAAATCGCTCCCGACGCCGGCGCAGAGCCGGTCACAGGCGCACACGCCGGCGGACATGTGCTGCACGAGCGGCACGGGTTGCAGCATCCCCAGTTGCAGCAGTCGCAGCAGCAGCCGCTGGCCGAGGCCAGCAGCACCAGACCCGTCAGGGTCGAGAACAGACGCTTCATTCCGGGCTTCCTTTCGGTCGGAATCGAGCCTTGATCAGAAATGGATCTGGCAATCCCTACTGCTCGGGATGAGCAACGAGATTGCGGACGTGTTCGCCGGGCGTCGTGCATCCGGCGGGTGCTCTTTTGAGAGACTGCGAATAAACCAGGCCGTCGTCGGGGACGACGAATTCGGCCGTGCGCAAGGGGAGCGTCGCGCGGTGCTGGCCGCGCCAGATCTCGACGGCCCAGGCGAAACGGCCGAAGTCCCCCGTGGCGTGAATTTCGTGCCCCGTGTCGGTTCGCCAGACGCGCAAGCGAAGCTGCCGGCGCAAGGCCCACCAGCGCGAGAATTCCCCGAGCGAGGTCTGCCACATCAGCGAGCAGCGCCGCGCGTCGCTCGAGAGATTCAGCAGCTCCTGCACGAGATCGAGCCGTTCGGTCGTCGTCGCCAGGAACAGCGGGCATCCCGACTGGTAATGTTCGCCGACCCATTCCAGAAACCGCTCGGGCGGAGGCAGAGCCAGGGTGCTGAACCGGATCCACGCCGGATCGCCGGGAATGCGCGATCGCGAATCGGCCCGGCAGGCGATGCCCGGCGAGATCTGGCACGAGTACCGCAATCCCAGCTCGAGCAGCTTGTTCGTTCTCGGGGCGTTCTTCCACGGGGCGTCGAGCAGAATCCCTTCGGGGCAGAGGCCCGCTTCGGCGAAACGCGCCAAACGCGTCGCCCAGTGCGAAACCGTGCGGCGCGACGAGCTCTCGCGGTCGTCGGCGGTGATCTGCCAGCCCAGGTCGGCCGGCCCGGCGGCCGCCAGATGCGCCAGACGATCGGCGCGCAGCCGGCTGGAAACGAAATGAGTCGCCTGCCGGGGCAAAGCGGCGGCAATGTCCGAAAAATCGGCCAGCTCTTCGGAGTGGTGCTGAATGCCGATCGCGATGGCGCTCTGGTACGGAAATGGATAATCGCCGATACGAACCCACGCCCCCCCGAGCTGTTCGACCGCCGCCTTAAGACCATCCAGAAACGACCGGGCGGTGGCGCTTTCCGCCGCCAGGAGCTGTTCCGTCTCGTGGTCGAGCGAGAGGCTGTCGGCCTCGCTCGCGGCTGGCAGCAGAGACTGCACGTCGATGCACGAGAGCCCCTGCGAAGCGGCGCGCCGCGCCCGTGCCGCGCTGCGCGTATTCCGTGAATCGAAGATGACGAAGCGCCCCGTTCCCGACGCAAACAGGGGAACGTCGGGAAGCGGTTCGGCCGGCACGCCCGCTTCGCGCAACAGCTCGCCCACCGGGCGCGGCGTACCGGCCAGCATGAGCGGCAGATCGGGGAGCTTGAGTGGTTCCGGCATGACAGATTTCAGCGATCGCTGCAGACGATCTCAGGCGCAGTGGGACAATAATTTGGCGGAAGAAAACGTGAGAGCGGCGGGCTGTCGTGGGGAGGGTTTCGTGCCGGGCGTTCTGGACGCACCGGGCAGGCTCGAGAACGATACGCAGATCGGTTCGGCGGGTCAATGCCGATTCGGGGCCAAAACGCATCGTCCGCAGGCGCCGGAGTTTGAGTCGCGGCGCCGGCCGGCGGGGCGGCGCAGACTCTTCGAGAAAAGCGAAAAACTGGCATTGGCCTCTCCCGGCGACTTGCAATATACTTCCGCCGCTGTCGGGGAAAGGAACCCCGCGATCTTTCTGGAAAGTACGCGCCAACGCACGGAGGCTTCGCGTGGACAAATTACTCGTCGCCGGCATCGATACGATTCTGGGCGCCAACCTGGCTGCCTGGCTGGCCAATCGTTTTCAGGTCGTCGGACTTTCGTGGAAGGGGCCCGTCTCGATCGCCGGCTGCGAGACGGCGACCTGCGATCCGGATTCTCCCGAAGCGGCGCACCACTGGGTCGCCATGGAACGCCCGCAGTGGATCGTCCATTGCGGCACGCCCGCGCAATCGGTCTGGAACATTCCCGCGCCCCCGCTGCCGAAACCCGAGGCTGTGTACGTTGCGGGAACCTGGGCCCGCGCCGCGCAGGAATTCGGCTGCGAGCTGACGGTCGTTTCCTCAGACGCCATATTCACCGGACCGTGGATGTTTCATCGCGCGAACGGCACGTGTTACTGCGACAGCACGCCGGCGCGGATCCTGCGGC